>DASVLM010000261.1:0-9345 GCA_036384875.1 Noviherbaspirillum sp. | reverse complement strand
CGGGCGATCAGGCGCAGCATGGCCATGTCGTCAACCTCCACGCGCAGGCGCGGCTTCACCTCGGCAGACAGGCACAGGGCGTCGAACTGCGCACGCAGCGCGTGACGCGGTCCGGGCAAGGCAATGTCGACGCCATCCAGGTCTTCGGGGATGCGCAATGTCTGTCCCTTCCATGCGCTCGCCGGGCCGACCAGCGAAATCGCCTGGCTGCCGAGGAAGCGGCAATGCAGGGGGCGATCCATGCCGGCGGCTACCGCTTCGTTGGCCAGCACCACGTCGAGCTGATGCTGCACCAGCCGCTCAAGCAGGCCCTCCAGCAAGCCCGATTCCAGCGTGAGCACCACCGAGGGGTCGGCCAGCAGCGGCTTGATCCAGTTTTCCTGATAGTTGCGCGACATGGTGGCCACGCTGCCTACCCGCAGCCGGATCATGCCCTCGGTGCTGCCCTGCAGCCGCCCCAGCATCTCCTGGCCGAGGCCGAAAATGTTTTCGGCGTACGACAGCACCAGCTGCCCGGTATCGGTAAGCACCAGGCGCCGCCCCTCGCGCTCGAACAGCACTTCACCCAGGCGGTCTTCCAGCTGCCTGATCTGCGCCGACAAAGCGGATTGTGAGATGTGCAAGTCCTGCGCCGCGCGCGTCAGGTGTCCTGTTTTGGCGACGCGCCAGAAATAGAACAAGTGATGGAAATTGAGCTGGCCCAAATCATTCATTCTGTTTTATAGATCAATTTGTTCTGATCAATGTATTTTACAGAATCATTGTGGATGTTCACCATATCGGAAATTCACTTTGGGAGCTTCCACCATGGTTTTGCCCGGTTTTTTGTTGCCAGTTTGCGCATTGGGGCCAGCTGCAATGATGTTGATTTCCGCCCTGGCGCCCCGACTCTGGCCGGCGGACGACCGCAAGCTGTGGAAGCGATTCACGATCTTGTCGACGGCGGCATTGCTGGCTGCGCTGGGTGCGGCGGTTGTGCAATGGGTGCTGCCTGCAGCGCCTTCGGATGCCGGTTCCATGCAGCCGCTCAACTGGCTGGCCGCCAGCCGGTTGAGCGCCTTGGTCGCCGTGCTCGTGCAACTGCTGGGCACCATCATCGGTGTATTTTCTTCGCGCTATCTGCAAGGCGAGCCGGGACAAGCGCGTTACATCGCCGCGCTGGCCGGCGTGCTGGCTTCTGTGCACCTGCTGTTGCTCGCCGACCATTGGCTGGTTTTGATTGTTGCCTGGTCCGCCGTGGGCGCGGCATTGCAGCGGCTGCTCTGCTTTTATCAGGATCGCCCGTTTGCCCTGCTGGCGGCGCACAAGAAGCGCATCGCCGACCGGCTGGCGGACTTCCTGCTCATTGTCGCGGCGATTCTTGCGTGGCGCGAAACGGGTAGCGGTTCGTTTTCCGGGCTGTGGCAATACGTGGGGCAATACATGGCACAAGGCGGCGATTCGATCGCCCTGCAAACCAGTGCCGTATGCCTCGTGCTGGCGGTCATCCTGCGTACTGCCTTGTTCCCTGTGCACGGCTGGCTGATCCAGGTCATGGAGGCGCCGACACCGGTTTCCGCCTTGCTGCATGCCGGTGTGGTGAATCTTGGCGGTTACGTACTGATCCGCTTCGCGCCTCTGCTTGAACATGCACCGGCGGCACGCTGGGTACTGGTCGGTTTCGGACTCGGGACGGCGCTGCTGGCGGGCCTGGTCATGCTGACCCGCATCAGCATCAAGGTCAGGCTGGCATGGTCCACGGTGGCGCAGATGGGTTTCATGCTGCTCGAATGCGGCCTCGGCCTCTATACGCTCGCCCTGCTGCATCTCATCGGACATTCGCTTTACAAGGCGCACTCCTTCCTCTCCGCCTCGACAGCTGTGGAGGACACCAAACGGAAGCTGATGCGCGGTGCGGCGACGTATTCGCCCTTCAGTATGAAGGCCGCGCCTTTGATCGTGGCGCCGATCATCGCGCTGGTGCAGGTCGGCATGGCACAAGGCGCCTGGCCCTGGTGGTGGACCGGCGTCCTGGCGCTGGCGTGGGCGCCCATGCTGTGGCTGCCAGCACGGCGCAGCGACGCATCGTCCGCCGCTGCGCAAACCGTCGGATCGAGCGCGCTCATGGGACTGGCCATGGTGACAGGCCTCTCCGCCGTAGCCTGCTTCGCGCATGTTCTTCCGTTCGGAATACACGATTCGCCCTTCCACTTGGCCGGAATCGTTTCCCTGCTCGGAATGGCTGTGATGTACCTGTGCCTGGTCCGTCTGCAGCTGCACCCGCAAGGTTTGGCTGCGTGGCGGCGCTGGGGCTATGCCGGCTTCTATGTGGATGAGTTCTACACCCGCCTGGCGCTGAGGCTGTGGCCGACGCGCTGGGTGCCTGCCATCCACATCTCCCATGGACATGCGATCGGCGGCGCAACCGCTGCCGTCGCTTCCAAGTAATGGGCTCCGAGGAGAATCGTATGGACATCACTGAATTCGCATCACAACAACCTGTTGCTAACGGCCATGGCGCTGAGGCATCGACACCGGCTGAACAGCTTGCAGAAGAACAGTTGCTGGCAACCATAGAAGCCGCCTGCGAGCAGGCATGCCAGGCGATCGCACCGGCCTGGCCGCTGGACCGTGCGATCGCCGTGAATCCCCACTGGGCGCGTATCGGGCGCCCAGTGCGCCAGGTCGCCGCGCGCATGGCCGTGCTGGGCGACATCAAGGTATTTCCTTCGCGAGCCTATCTTCTGCAAGCCTGGGAAGAGGGGCGCATTACACCGGACGATCTTGCCTGCGCCCTCGCATCGCTGCCGGCCGCACAGGCCGGGCGACTCACCGCGAAGCAGTGCACCGATGCGTTGCGCAGCGCTCCGGGCACACCACGTTTGCCCCTGTTGATCGATGTGCTCGATGACGGTCCGGGGCGCGATAGCCGGCTGTCGTGGCGGCAGGCGATCACCCACCAGGTCAGCCAGACCTGCGCCGCCTACTTCGATGAACACCAGGCCGACTGGCAGCCGGAGCGCAATGAAGGTTTGTATGCATTCTGGCGCGACACGCTGACGCATGACCACGGTATCGGCGTACTGATGGGCGTACCCGATCTGGGCACTTGGCTGGGCAGCCTGCCTGCCACGCGGCAGGAAGCCGAGTACTGGGTCTTGCAACGCCTGGGATTGCCGGAGGCGGTATGGGCGGATTATCTCGAAGCCGTCCTGCTCACCGTCAATGGCTGGGCGTCCTGGTGCGCCTATCTCGGTTGGCAGGCCAGGCTTGCGGGAGGTACCGACTCGCACCTCCGCGACCTGCTGGCGATTCGTCTCGCATGGGGCGCGATCCTGCTGGAGTGCAAGGACGATGCCGTCACGCGGCGGGCTTTCGCGGCGCTGCAGGCACAGTGGCACCGTGCGCTGGCGTTGCTGCAGCAAGCGGAAGACCTGCTGCTGGTAGACGAGGTGTGGCAGGTGGCGCTGGAAGCCGGCTATCAGCGCCGGTTGGCTGGCAAGCTCGTGGCGGTGGCGCCATCCGAAGTAACGGCAAACACTGCAGAGGCGATCGAGGTACAGGCCGCCTTTTGCATCGATGTGCGCAGCGAGCCGATGCGGCGCGCACTCGAAGCAGCGTGGCCCGCAGTGCAGACGATAGGCTTTGCAGGATTCTTTGGCCTTCCAGTTGCTTACACGCCGATCGCCACGCAGCTGCATCGGCCGCAGCTTCCGGGGCTGCTCGCCCCTGCGTTGACAGTCACCGACAGCATGACGACCGAAGCTGCCGGCGGCGCTGCACACGATGAGAAATTGAATGATGCCGCGCGCCACGCCCGGCAGCGCAGGTTCGCCTGGTCCGAGCAGTGGCAATCCGCCAGCCGCTGGCCGGGTGCGGCGTTTTCCTATGTAGAGGCAGCCGGCGTCGGCTATCTCGGCAAGCTTGCGCAATGGCTGATGCCGTCGGCGCGCGCGCGTACGCGTGATGACCTCGCGGGTTTGCCCAGGCGTTACCACGCTGTCTGCCGTCCGGTGCTCGCCGGTGCCGGCGTCGAGGAGAAGGTCACGCTGGCGGCACGTGTGCTGCATGCCATGGGCCTGGACCACCACTTGGCACCGCTGGTGCTGCTGGTGGGGCACGGCAGCCAGAGCGCCAACAATGCCCACGCCGCCGCCCTCGATTGCGGCGCCTGCTGCGGCCAGACCGGCGAAGTCAATGCCCGCGTGCTGGCGCAGATGTTGAACGATGCGGCAGTGCGCACCGGCTTGCGCAGCCGCGGCATCGACATTCCGCAGCACACCGTATTTGCCGCCGCCTTGCACAACACCACGACGGATGAAATCGAAGCATTCGATCTTGACCTGTTGCCGCCGGGCGCAGCCGCCCGTTGGGATCGCCTGCAACGCGCCTTTGCGCAAGCCAGCGATCAGGTGCGCCGCGAGCGCGCACCGCACCTCGGCCTCGACCCGCTCGCCGGACGTGAAGAACTCCTGAAGTCGCTGCGGCAGCGGGCTAACGATGGCGCGCAGACGCGGCCCGAATGGGGACTGGCCGGCAACGCCGCCTTCATCATCGCGCCACGCCGGCGCACGCTTGGTGTCGCACTGGACGGGCGCAGCTTCCTGCATGACTACGATGCGGCACATGATGCCGACGGCAGCGTGCTCGAATTGCTGATGACGGCGCCGATGCTGGTGACGAACTGGATCAACTGGCAATACCATGCGTCGACTTGCGATCCGGCGCGCCTGGGGAGCGGCAACAAGCTGCTGCACAACGTGGTGGGCGGGAATATCGGCGTATTCGAAGGCAATGGCGGCGACTTGCGCATCGGCTTGTCCCGCCAGTCCGTGCATGACGGCAAACGCTGGATACATGAACCTTTGCGCCTGACGGTGGTGATCGATGCGCCGGCCGAAGCAATCGAACGCGTGATCCATCGGCATGCGGTGGTGCGCCAGTTGCTTGACCATGGTTGGCTGCACCTGTGGCGGTTCGAAGGGTCGAGGCTGGCTCGCTATGTCGATGGCAGCTGGCAGGATGTGGGCGCATGGCTGGGAGAGATGCCTGCACTCTGAAGCGCACCAGGGCGAGCTCCCGCGCAATCCGATACCATATCTGCCACACCTAACCCCATACGGGAGCAAGCGATGACGGCAGATACCGCACACAGCATCAAGATTCTCGCCTTCGATGTATTCGGCACTGTGGTCGACTGGCACGGCAGCATCGCACGCGAAGTCGATGCGATGTCGCTCGGCGTGCCCGGCAAGGACTTCGCGCTGGCATGGCGCGAAGGCTACCGACCGGCGATGCAGCGCGTGATGTCCGGCGAGCTCGGCTGGACCAGGATCGACGATTTGCATCGCATGATCCTCGACGGCTTGCTGGAGCGCTTCAACATTACCTCCCTCAGCGAAGAGCAGAAGCAGCGCCTCAACAAGGCCTGGCATCGCCTCGACCCGTGGCCCGATTCGGTCGCGGGCCTGACGCGGCTGAAGAAGAAATACACCATCTGCACGCTTTCCAACGGCAACATCGGGCTGCTGACGAACATGGCCAAGCACGGCGGCCTGCCGTGGGACTGCGTCCTCTCGGCGGAAGTGTTCAAGGCCTACAAGCCCGATCCGGCGACTTACCTCGGCGTGGCGCAAGTATTTGACGTGCGGCCGGACGAAGTGATGCTGGTGGCGGCGCATCAGGACGATCTCGCATCGGCGCGCGCATGCGGCTTGAAAACCGCCTACATCGAACGTCCGTGGGAATACGGAAGAGACACGCCGAAGGATGTGTCTCCGCATCCGGACAACACCTTCCATGCGAAGGATTTCATTGCGCTGGCGGACCAGCTCGGCTGCTGAGCCGGCTTAATCGACTCAAGCGCTGATCCCCGCCACCGAAAATACCGCATCGGTGCGGCGATACTGCTCGGCGGTAGCGAGCAGCCACGTCACGAATACCTTCAACAGCGGCGATCCCTGTTTCGCTTCCGGGTACACCAGGTAATAGCCGCTCTCGCTGCGCAGCGGCACGTCGCAGGGAATCACCAGTTCGCCGTTGCGCAATTCGTTGAGCACGAAGAAGCGCGGTACCAGCGCCACGCCCAATCCGGCGCGTGCCGCTTCCACCAGCATCGAAAACAATTCATAACGTTGGCCGCGCATGCAGTCCGCATCATGGATGCCGGCTTGCGCGAACCAGTGCCGCCACGCTTCCGCGCGTGCCGACTGGTGCAGCAGCGTGAACTTCGCCATGTCCGCCGGTTCCAGCCGCGAACGGCTGCCGAGCATGCGCGGGCTGCAGACCGGCGTCATCTCTTCGCCGAACAGGTATTGCGCAATCGCTCCCGGCCATACGGCGCTGCCGAAATGAATGGCTGCGTCGAAGGGCGTGTCGGCAAACAGGAAGGGCTCGGCACGCGTGGTGAGGTTGAGCGTGATGTGTCCGTTCCTTGCATAGAACTGCGGCAGGCGCGGAATCAGCCAGCGCGTGGCGAAAGTCGGAATCACCGCGAGTTCGAGGATGCCGCCTGCGCCCTTGTGCGCCATCGCCGCCAGCGTGTCGCGCTCCATGCGTTCGAGGTGGTCGCGTACCTGCTTCGCATACACGCGCCCCACGTCGGTCAGGCTCAATCGTTTCTTGACGCGGTTGAACAGCGGCACGCCGAGGAATTCCTCCAGGCAGGCAATCTGCCTTCCCACCGCGCTTTGCGTCAGCGCCAGTTCGTCGGCGCTGCGCGTGAAACTCTCATGCCGTGCTGCCGCTTCAAAGGCGATCAGGGCTTCCATGCTCGGGATTTTTCTTCTCATGATCATTCCTCAAACGCACAACATGACGAATTTTTATCGTTTGTGAGGCACTGGGGTTTGGCGCAACACTGTGTCCATCGCGTTCACTTTCGACAAGTCGCACCGACTATAGCGTTTGCAATATTCCAATCAGCTTTCAGCAGTCGGCCGGTTTGCGATGGATCAAATCGGAAGTGATGCCACAGATCATCAGCCAACCACCATGGAAGGAAACATCATGAGCATCGAAAGCAGGCAGCCCTTGCCGGCCAGGTTCAAGCCTTACACGCGCCAGACCATTCACCAGGCGCCGCAGTGGCAGCACATGCCGGAAGAATTGCGCGAAGCGGTACAGGTGATTTCGCATGTACTGCCGTTCCGTACCAACGAATATGTGATGAACGAACTGATCGACTGGAACAACGTTCCCGACGATCCGATCTACCGCCTCACCTTTCCCCATCGCGACATGCTGGCGGCCGACGAGTACGCGCGCCTGCGCGACCTTGTAATGCATGGTGGCGAGGAAAAGGCGATCGAACGCGAAGTGTGGAAGATTCGCATGCGCATGAATCCGCATCCCGCAGGCCAGATGACGCACAACGTGCCGCACCTGAACGGCGTGCCGTTGCGCGGCCTGCAGCACAAGTACAAGCAGACGGTGCTGTTCTTTCCCAGCGCCGGCCAGACTTGTCATGCCTACTGCACCTTCTGTTTCCGCTGGCCGCAATTCGTCGGCATGGACGATTTGAAGTTCGACGCGAAGGAATCTTCCGAGTTGGTGGAATACCTGAAGCAGCATCCCGAAGTGACCGACGTGCTGATTACCGGCGGCGATCCGCTCATCATGAGCACGCGCAGTCTCGCCGGCTACATCGAGCCGCTGCTGGTGCCGGAGTTGTCGCACATCCAGAACATCCGCATCGGTACCAAGTCGGTGTCGTACTGGCCGCAACGCTTCGTCACCGACAAGGATGCGGACGACTTGCTGCGCCTCTTTGAAAAGGTCGTGGCTTCGGGCAGGAACCTGGCAGTCATGGGGCATTACAACCATCCGGTCGAGCTGCGGCAGGACATTGCGCAGCGCGCCGTCAAGCGCATCGTCTCCACCGGCGCAACGCTGCGCCTGCAGGCACCGCTGATCCGCCACATCAACGAAGACCCGAAAGGCTGGGCGGAATTGTGGACCACCGGGGTGCGGCTCGGGGCAATTCCGTACTACATGTTCGTGGAGCGCGACACCGGGCCGAAGGAGTATTTCGCGCTGCCGCTGGCCAGGGCCTACGAGACGTTCCAGGCGGCGTACCAGCTGGTGTCCGGACTCGCACGCACGGTGCGCGGTCCGTCGATGAGCGCCTTTCCGGGCAAGGTCGCGGTGGATGGCATCGTCACCATCGGCGGCGAGAAGGTATTTGCGCTACAGTTTCTGCAGGCACGCAATCCCGACTGGGTACGCAAGCCGTTCTACGCGAAGTTCGATCCCGAAGCGACCTGGCTGGACGATCTCGTGCCGGCCTTCGGCGAGAAGAAATTCTTCTTCGAAACGGACCAGGAAGAAGTGCGCCAGGAAGAAGAGCACAAGGTGATAAGGGTGCTCGAACGACATGATCCTGTCGTGGTAACAACAGCACGGCAGGCAGTAGCGCAATCACAAGGATGACAGCATGACTTATCTTTTGCACAGGCAGATTCATCACGACTATCCGCTCGCGGTTGCCGGCCAGCGGGAATATCTGTTCGACGCCGACGGCAAGCGTTACATTGATGCCAGCGGCGGTGCGGCAGTGTCCTGCCTCGGTCACCAGCACCCGGAAGTGATCGCCGCGATGCAGGCGCAGATGGAAGCGCTGTGCTATGCGCATACCAGCTTCTTCACCACCGCCGTCGCCGAAGAACTGGGCGAGGAATTGATCACGCATGCGCCGGACGGCATCTCGCATGCCTACCTCGTATCCGGCGGATCGGAAGCAGTGGAAGCGGCGCTCAAGATGGCGCGGCAATACTTCGTCGAACGCGGCGAGCCGCAACGGCGGCGCTTCATTGCGCGGCGCCAGAGCTATCACGGCAATACGCTGGGTGCGCTCGCTGTCGGCGGCAACGAATGGCGGCGTGCGCAATTCGCACCGCTGTTGATGGAAAGCCACTATATCGATCCGTGTTACGAGTATCGCTATCGCGATGCCGGCGAGTCGCCGGAGGAATACGGCCGGCGCGCGGCGGATGCGCTGGAAGCGAAGCTGCTGGAACTCGGCCCGGAAACCGTCATCGCCTTCGTTGCCGAAACGGTGGCCGGTGCGACGCTGGGCGCGGTGCCGCCGGTACCGGGATATTTCAAACGCATTCGCGAGATCTGCGACCGCTACGGCATCCTGCTGATCCTCGACGAAGTCATGTGCGGCATGGGGCGCACCGGCACGCTGCATGCGTGCGAGCAGGAAGGCATCACGCCGGACCTGATGACGGTGGCGAAGGGATTGGGAGGCGGCTATGCGCCGATCGGTGCCGCCCTTGTCGGGGCGCGCGTCTACGACGCCATTGCGAACGGCTCCGGCGTGTTCCAGCATGGCCACACCTATGTCGGCCATCCGCTCGCGTG
>DASVLM010000260.1:0-7246 GCA_036384875.1 Noviherbaspirillum sp. | reverse complement strand
CGTCGTAACCGAAATAGTCGCCCGACATGTCCTTGTCGCCGGCAAACCAGCCGGTGTAATCATTGATGCCGTGACGTCCCGGACGTCCGCCATCGATTTGCGGGCCGGACTTGCCGCGCGGCGTGATGCCATCGCTGTACTGGCCGACAGCAATCGAAGTCATGTTCGCCGGCAGGTCGACCAATACCCAGTGGAAGAAATCGACGCGCGGCAGATCCGCCGGCACGGTCCTGCCTTCCTGGTTCACATCGTCGCCGCGCGACGGCACATCGTAATCGTGGCAAATCAGTGCCAGGGATTTTGTACCTGCCGGCACATCGCTCCATGCCAGGTGCGGATTGCGGTTCGACGACATCGCCACGTGCGATGCCGGATCCATGACGCAGAATGCAAATTCGCCGGGAATCGCTTCACCATCCTTGAAAGAATCGCTCCAGAGTTTCATCGAGATCTCCTGTTGCCGGGTTGTTGTTGTTGCGGAAATGACCGAAACGGTATTCTGAACCAGGACCTACTGTTGTGCCTTGACTTGCAGCCAGAAGGTCACCGGGCCGTCGTTGGTCAGGGAAACCTGCATGTGCGCGCCGAAACGGCCGGTTTCGACCGCAGCGTGCCTGGTCCGGGCCTTGTCGATGAAGTAATCGAACAGCCGCCTGCCTTCTTCAGGCGGCGCTGCTGGCGTGAACGAGGGACGCGTCCCGGATTGCGTGTCGGCGGCCAGCGTGAACTGCGGCACCAGCAACAGGCCGCCGGCGAGATCGGTCACGCTGCGGTTCATCTTGCCCGCCTCATCGGAAAACACGCGATATGACAGCAGCTTGGAAAGCAGCATGTCTGCTTCGCGCGCGGAGTCATTGCGCTCGGCACACAACAAGACCAGCAGGCCCGGGCCGATCGCGCCGACGGTCTCGCCGTCGACTGTGACGCTGGCCTGCGATACGCGTTGCAGCAGGCCTATCATCAGGACAAGGTGACACGCGCGAACTTGCGCTTGCCGACTTGCAGTACGAAGGTACCCGCCTCTACCTTGAGCCCCTTGTCGCTTACGACAGCGCCATCGATGCGCACGCCGCCCTGCTCCACCATTCGCAATGCCTCCGAGGTCGACGGGCACAAGTTGGCCTGCTTCAGCAATTGGCCAACGCCCAGCGGCGCTCCGCTCAGGCTGACTTCCGGAATGTCATCCGGAATGCCGCCGCGCGCACGGTTGTTGAAATCCGCCAATGCATCCTCCGCCGCCTGGCGCGAATGGAAACGCTCGACGATTTCCTGCGCGAACAGCACCTTCACGTCGCGCGGATTGCGGCCCTCTTCCACCTCGCGCTTCAGTTGCGCAATCTCGGCGATGGAACGGAATGACAGCAGATCGTAATAGCGCCACATCATCTCGTCGGAAATGCTCATGAGCTTGGCGAACATGGTGTTGCCCGGCTCGGTGATGCCGACATAGTTGCCCTTGGACTTCGACATCTTCTCGACGCCGTCCAAACCTTCGAGCAGCGGCATGGTCAGGATGCATTGCGGTTCCTGGCCGTAATCCTTCTGCAATTCACGACCGACCAGCAAATTGAATTTCTGATCTGTACCACCGAGTTCGAGGTCTGATTTCAATGCAACCGAGTCATAACCCTGCATCAGCGGGTAGAGCAACTCGTGCACCGAAATGGGTGTGCCAGCCTTGAAACGCTTTGTAAAATCTTCACGTTCAAGAATACGCGCTACGGTGTACTTTGCGGAAAGCTGAATCATGCCGCGCGCCCCGAGTGGGTCGGACCATTCGGAGTTGTAACGGATTTCGGTACGCGAAGCATCAAGCACGAGGCTCGCCTGTGCGAAGTAGGTTTTTGCGTTCTCTTCGATCTGCTCTCGGGTCAGCGGCGGACGGGTAATGTTGCGACCGGATGGGTCGCCAATCATCGACGTAAAGTCGCCAATGAGAAAGATGACGGTATGGCCCAGATCTTGCAATTGTCGCATCTTGTTGAGTACGACCGTATGCCCGAGGTGCAAATCCGGTGCAGTCGGGTCGAGGCCGAGTTTGATGCGCAACGGCTTGCCCGTTCTTTCCGAGCGGGCAAGCTTTTGCGCCATGTCGGATTCGATCAGCAGTTCATCGACACCGCGCTTGGTAATCGCGAGGGCTTCCTGTACCTTGTCTGACAACGGCAATGCCGCGTCGGACGAGGGCTGTTTATCGTTCTGCAAAGGCTGGGAGACTTCCATGTCGTGAGCGAAATTAATGAGCTTCAGTGAATTTTCAATACCGTGTGTTTGGTATAATCGCTGCTTATTTTCAACCTTGCAATGCACCAAAAGGCAGCGAGGAAAATAACGGAATTTGCGCGCGGCACCTGCGGCGGGAAGAAGGACACTCTTACCGCATCGCATACCAGTCGGCAGTGACGATAACCGACGCCAGCAATCGCACATTCCACGGTGTTGTCAGAACGTACAAGCCGGCGCACAGCGCAGCCGAAGCGTTCGACAGCAGCGCCGTCAAAAACAGCAGATTTTAACTTATTGCATGCTCCCTACAGACAAAATCAGAAGCCTGAGCTCGAGCAGCAAGCTCCTATTCGGAACCTCGCGCAAGACGCGCATCATCTCGGCCACAGCATTGGTTCTCGCCGTTTGCGCATTTGGCGCTGCCGGCGTGGCGCCGATGGCACCTGATCCCGCCGACCTGCCCGTCCGCAAAATCACCGAAGAGCTCGCCATTCCCAACCTGTCCGAGCAGATCGCCTCCCTGCAATCCGACGAGCAATCCTTCCTTCGAGAAGAGCGCGTCCGCCCTGGCGACACGCTCGCAACGCTGCTCGGTCGCCTTGGCGTCAACGATGATGCCGCCACCGCGTTCATCAAGTCTGATCGCATTGCCAACAATCTGATGCAATTGCGCCCCGGCCGCCGCCTCCAGGTGCAAACCGGCAAGGATGGCAGTCTGCAGCGTCTCACCGCCACCGTATTTGATGGCAACGGCAATCCGGTCAAGAACATCGTCGTCGCACGTGACGGCAACCATTTCAACTCGATCGAAGCGCCCACGAATCTAGAGCGCCGCATCGAAATGCATACGGGCGAAATCCGCTCGTCACTGTTCGCCGCCACCGATGCCGCACAGATTCCCGACGGTGTTGCGTCGCAGATCGTCGACATGTTTTCGACCGATATCGATTTTGCGTCCGACCTGCGCCGCGGTGATCGGTTCAATGTCGTTTACGAAACCTTCTGGCAAAACGGCGAATACGTTCGCCCCGGTCGCGTGCTGGCAGGTGAATTCATCAATGCCGGCAAGCGCTACCAGTCGGTATGGTTCGAGGAACCCGGTTCCAAGCAGGGCGGCGGGTACTACAGCTTCGACGGCAAATCGCTGAAGAAGGCCTTCCTGAAATCGCCGATCGAGTTCACCCGTATCTCTTCCGGTTTCACCATGCGTGTGCACCCGATTTCCGGACAGTGGAAGCAGCATCAGGGCGTGGACTTCGCGGCACCTACCGGCACACCGATCCGTGCTTCCGGTGACGGCACGGTCGAATTTGTCGGTACGCAAAACGGCTACGGTAACGTTGTGATGCTCAAGCATTGGAACAATTACTCGACGGTCTATGCGCACATGAGCCGGTTCGCGGCAAACATCCACAAGGGCATGAAGGTCAGCCAGGGTGATGTGATCGGCTATGTTGGTGCCACCGGCTGGGCCACCGGCCCCCACCTGCACTACGAATTCCGCGTCAACAACCAGCCGCGCGATCCGATGTCCATCCAGGTGCAGAATGTGCAGTCGCTGGCCGGTGCGGATCTGCAGCGTTTCCGCGACGTTGTTTCCGACGTGAAGCATCGCTTTGCTCTGCTGGCGCCACAAGACAGCAGCGTCCAGCTCGCATCGAAGTAAGCTGCAGCTCTCCGAAACCGTTCAAGGACCTGTAAAATCTACAGGCCCTTGAACGGTTTTTTTATGCCTGCTTCCTCCTACTACATCGGCTTGATGTCCGGCACCAGCCTGGATGGCATCGACGGCGTTCTTGCCGAAATTCATGGCAATGGCGATATCCGAACTATTGCGACGGCTTACCAGCCCTTCCCGGAACACCTGCGCGAAGAATTGATGGCCCTCCAGGCGCCAGTCGACAATGAACTCCATCGCGAAGCTGTTTGTGCCAACCAGCTTGCGGATCTGTATGCGGAAAACGTTACCAGACTGCTCGCTGAAGCGGGTATTGACGGCGACAAGGTCCGTGCCGTAGGTGTGCATGGTCAAACGATCCGCCACCGTCCGGAATTTGGCTACACGCGCCAGATTAACAACCCTGCGCTGATTGCGGAACGTTGCGGGATAGACATCATTGCGGATTTCCGCAATCGCGATATCGCTGCCGGCGGACAGGGCGCACCGCTTGTACCGGCATTTCATCATGCAATGTTCGGTAGCGAAAGTGAAACTCGTGTCGTCGCCAACATCGGCGGCATTGCCAATATCAGCGTACTGCGAACCGATGCAACCGTCACCGGTTTCGATACAGGTCCGGGAAATGTGCTGATGGATTTCTGGATAAACCATCACCAAGGCAAACCTTACGACGCAGATGGCGCATGGGCCGCCAGCGGCACCTTTATTCCAGCGTTGTTGAATGCCTTACTCGATGAGCCCTACCTCAAACTTGCGCCGCCGAAAAGCACCGGACGCGACCTTTTCCATCCTCACTGGCTCTCAGCCAAACTGAACGGATTCGCCGACGCGAGGGCGGTGGACGTCCAGGCAACCCTGGCCGCCTTTACGGCTGCTACGCTCGCGGATGCAATCGTCATGCAAGCTCCTGCCGCTACCTCGGTGTATGTGTGCGGTGGCGGCGCTTACAACGCTCACCTGATGCGCATGCTCGAGCAAGCATTGCAGGAGCACAAGGCGCCTATGCAGGTGAAATCGACTGAAGTGTTGGGTGTTTCCCCCAACCATGTCGAAGCCTTGGCATTTGCATGGCTGGCATATCGTCACGTGGAGCGGTTGCCGGGGAACCTGCCCAGCGTTACCGGAGCGAAGGGATCGCGCATCCTCGGCGCACTCTATCCTGCTTGAATCAAATACATTTGATGGAAAAAAAACGCACGGCATGCCGTGCGTTTTTTTGGGCGTTCGGGACATCAGGCCGAGAACGAAGATCCGCAACCGCAAGTCGTGGTGGCGTTCGGATTCTTGATCACGAATTGAGCACCTTCCAGATCATCCTTGTAATCGATTTCCGCGCCGACCAGATACTGGTAGCTCATCGAATCGATCAATAACTGCACACCGTTCTTGCTCATCGTCGTATCGTCTTCGTTCACGATTTCGTCGAACGTGAAGCCGTACTGGAAGCCAGAGCATCCGCCGCCCTGCACGAACACACGCAGTTTCAAATCGGGATTACCTTCTTCTTCAATCAGTTGGCGCACCTTATCTGCAGCGCTGTCGGTGAAGACGATTGGATCGGGCATTTCGGTAACAGCATTCATGGCGTACTCCTGCGAGGAAAACATGCACGCATTATATACGTTTCGCGCGCATGACGTATTTGGGTAGGTCAGTTGTTCGACAAAGCCAGCTTCAATACCGGCTCCTCAACTTGATCATGGGTAAGCTTGCCGGAAACCAGCGCGCCGCCATGCATTTCCAGCGCTTTATAGAACACATCTCCAGTTATGCGGGCTCTCGGCTGCAATTCAAGGAATTCCGAGGAAAAAACCGGCCCGAGGATTTCTCCATTCACCACTAGGTGCGCGACACGGACTTCGCCTTCCACACGTGCATGCTCGGAAATGACCAGCATGCTCGGTTCGCTGGAATCGGCGACTACATTGCCCTTCACATTGCCATCGATGCGCAGGCCGCCCTTGAAATTCACGTTGCCTTCAATGCTGGTCGAGATGCCAATCAGACTGTCGATCGTGCCCTTGGTTTTGCGGCCTAACATGATGCGCTCCTTACAAATTCGCGGATAGCTGCGCCCGGAGCTGCCCCCGTTCGAGCACGCGCGCCTGGACCAGCTTGGTGGCCACGCCTTCCGGCAGGGTTAGCACCCCTTCTACGCGCTGGTAGTGACGAAAGCTGAGCTTGAATTTCGCCTGTTCGGCTGAGTTTGCCTCTGGAAAATTCATCATAGCACTTTTGCCTGCCTGCATTGTCGACACCTGCAACTGCAAATCCCCGTTGAAATCTCGGTCGCCCTTGCCGCCTTGCATGATAAGCAACCGATAGCGAATTTGATTCGGCGCCACCTGATCAATCTTCAACCGGCGAATCGAAATGCCGAGTGGTCCAGTCGCATTGGGCAAAAGGCTTTCAAAGAAAGCAAGGTCTTCCTTCAACCTGGTATTTTCCGATTCCAGCGCCTTTACCTGCTCAGCGAGTTGTTTCTGTGCCGAACGTTCGATGTTGAGCTGGCTCTCGGCCCCATTTACAGTCGTCGAGTACTTGTCACGCTCGGCGATCAGTTGCTCAACTTGGTCCTTGTATTTTGCCAATTGCTCTTTGGCATTATCCGGATGTCCGCTGTGGACGCCATGACTGGCGTCATACGACCACATCAATCCTGCTCCCGCCAAACCTATCAGCATGACAAAAAGCAAACGCATAGGCCACGGAGTCTGCCGCTTGATTGTCAGGCGCGGCGACGATACCGACATGCGGCGCCGCCACAATCTGAATTTCATGGAGTTGAGTGATGAGGTCGTATGCGACATGAACGGCTTCCGATGACTCAGGGCAATACCGGAATGTGCATCAAGCCCGCCGTTTCATCAAGGCCGAACATGATGTTCATGCACTGCACGCCCTGTCCCGCGGCCCCCTTCACCAGATTGTCCTCAACTACCAGGATTACCAGCAAGTCGCCACCACCAGGGCGATGCACGGCGATACGCAGCTTGTTAGAGGCGCGCACCGAACGCGTTTCAGGATGACTTCCGGGTGGCATGACATCGACAAACCTTTCACCTTCGAAGTGGTTCTCGTACAACGACTGGAAATCAATGTTGCGCGCTTCGGGCAGGATGTTTGCGTACAGCGTGGAATGGATTCCACGGATCATCGGCACAAGATGCGGCACAAAAGTAAGACCAATCTTGCGACCGGCAATAGCCTGCAGGCCCTGTACTGTTTCCGGCAGGTGACGATGGCCCTTTACGCCGTACGCCTTGAAGTTGTCCGCGGCCTCTGCCAGAAGCGTATGCACTTCCGCTTTACGCCCCGCTCCTGACACACCGGATTTGC
>DASVLM010000259.1:0-2740 GCA_036384875.1 Noviherbaspirillum sp. | reverse complement strand
GAAGAGCGGACGTTGCGCGGGCAGGATCTGAAAATATTTTCCCAACAGGAGAAGCACGCCAGTCTTGATCGCCAGGAATGCGGCCAGAACAATTGCCACGAGCATGGGCTGGCGCAACAAGATGCCGAAGTCGATGGACATGCCAACCGCAATGAAGAACAGGCCAAGAAGCAATCCCTTGAACGGTTCGAGATCTGACTCGAGGGCATGGCGGTATTCGGAGTCGGCGAGCAACACGCCGGCGAGGAAGGTACCAAGTGCCATCGACATGCCGACCGTTTGCATCAACACGCCAATCGCAATAACAAGCAGCAAGGCAAACGCAGTAAAGACTTCGCGGATTCCTGTCTTCGCGATGATGCGCATCACTGGCCGCACAAGATAGCGCCCGCCGAATATCAGCAATGCGATCACCGCAGTAAGCTTTGCCACCGTGATCCAGCCATGGCCGGCCTGCCTTGCGACACCGCCGAGCATAGGCACGATCGCAATCATCGGGATGGCTGCAATATCCTGGAACAGCAGGATAGAAAAGCTTGCCGACCCGGCGCCTGTCGACATCAGGTTGCGCTCGTCGAGTGTGGCGAGAGCGATCGCAGTGGAGGAAAGCGACAAGCCCAAGGACGCAATCAGGGCAGATTTCCAGTCCATGCCGAAAGCGACGGCACCAGAGAACAGTGCGGCCGAAACAAGGCCGACTTGCGTCGAGCCCCATCCGAAAATTGACTTGCGCAAGGACCACAGCCGCTTCGGCTCCAGCTCAAGGCCGATCAGGAACAGCAGCAGCACGACGCCGAACTCCGAGAAATGCAGGATGTCTTCGACACCGCTGATCAAGCGCAGTCCCCATGGGCCGATCGCCACGCCCGCCACAAGGTAGCCGAGCACTGCGCCAAGGCCAAGCCGCTTGGCGATGGGCACCGCGATTACAGCAGCTGCAAGATAGACCAGCGCATTAATGAGCAGGTTATCGGTCATGTCGGATTGCCTCGGGCCAGCAATCGTCAGTCGTCGCCAGCCACGTCTGTTCCCGGAAACAGGATTTCAGTGAATCCAAACCGGCTGAAATCCTTGATGCGCATCGGATAGAGGATGCCGGCAAGATGGTCGCATTCATGCTGCACTACACGGGCATGAAAGCCGTCTACATCGCGGCTGATCATCTTGCCGTACTGGTCGAATCCCTCATAATGCAAACGGCTCCAGCGCGGCACGACGCCACGCATGCCCGGCACGGACAAGCACCCTTCCCAACCCTCTTCCTGTTCATTGGACAGAGGTTTGAGGACCGGATTGATGAGCACGGTTTCCGGTACTGCCGGCGCGTCAGGGTAACGGGTATTTTGCTTGAAACCGAAAATAACGAGCTGAAGATTGACCCCGATTTGCGGCGCTGCAAGCCCTGCGCCGTTGGCTGCTTGCATCGTGTCGAACATGTCGGCAATCAAGGCATGCAGTTCCGGCGTATCGAATTTTTCCACCGGCTCGGCCTGGCGCAGCAATCGTGCGTCGCCCATCTTCAGGATTTCACGTACACTCATTTGCGCTGCTCCAGGAATTTGGCGAATGCAGGACCCAATTCAGGATGTTTCAAGCCCATATCAACGGTCGCCTGCAAGTAACCGAACTTCGATCCGCAATCGAAGCGCCGGCCATCATAACGATAGGCCAGCACTTGCTCCTCGCGCATCAGCGCTTCGATACCGTCAGTGAGCTGGATTTCGCCGCCTGCACCTTTGCCAATGCCTTCGAGGTGGTCGAAAATCCGATTGTTCAAGACATATCGTCCAACAACGGCGAGCGTTGATGGTGCTTTTTCAGGCGCAGGTTTTTCAACGATACCGGTGACGCGCTCAAGTCCTTGCTTGTGCGGCACGACACTGACGATACCGTATTGCCTGGTGTCTGCACGCGCCACTTCCTGCACGGCGAGTATGCTTGAACCCTCTTCCGCATAGACGCCGGTCATTTGCGCCAGCACCGCCGGCTTGCCGGCATCCACATCCATCAAATCGTCGGCAAGCAATACGGCGAAAGGTTCGTTACCGATCACCGGCCGCGCGCACAGCACTGCGTGCCCCAAACCAAGTGGCGCATGCTGGCGAATGTAAATGCAGTTGATGTTGCGCGGAACGGTGTTGCGAAGAACCTCCAGCAAGTCCGTTTTTCGTGCCGCTGCAAGTTCCGCTTCGAGTTCGAAAGCCGTGTCGAAATGGTCTTCGATCGCACGCTTGTTGCGCCCGGTGATGAACACCATATCGGTAATGCCGGCAGCCACTGCCTCCTCGACCGCATACTGGATCAGCGGTTTGTCCACCACCGGCAGCATTTCCTTTGGCTGCGCCTTGGTCGCAGGCAGGAAACGCGTGCCAAGCCCGGCCACGGGAAAGACAGCTTTTCTGATTTTTTTCATGATTACCCCAGAAGAGTCAGCAGGCCTGACTCGTCGAGAATGGTGATACCCAATTCTTCTGCCTTCACCAGTTTGCTGCCGGCAGCTTCACCGGCAACAACGTAATCGGTTTTTTTCGATACCGATCCCGACACCTTGCCGCCGGCCGCTTCGATCCTTGCCTGTGCCTCGTCACGCGTGAGATTGGGCAGCGTGCCGGTCAGGACAAAGGTCTTCCCGGCCATGCGGCCTTCACTTACGGTTTCGGGCAAAGACGCAAGAAGCTCCGTACGCAAGGCCTCCAGGGTATGCAATTGCTCTCGATGGCCGGGCTC
The DNA here is from genome assembly GCA_036384875.1 of Noviherbaspirillum sp. GTDB lineage: Bacteria > Pseudomonadota > Gammaproteobacteria > Burkholderiales > Burkholderiaceae_D > Noviherbaspirillum. Next base: position 13 of record DASVLM010000259.1, on the reverse strand, counting down.
GGCCAGCCAAGCC
>DASVLM010000258.1:0-7320 GCA_036384875.1 Noviherbaspirillum sp. | reverse complement strand
GCCCGATGCCCACTTCTACACCGAGGTGCGTTACAAGGGCACCAAGACCGTGGCGGTGTCTTCCGACTTCGGCGAAATGGCCAAGTTCGGCGATATCTGGCTCGCGCCGAAGCAGGGCACCGACGCTGCGCTCGCGATGGCGATGGGCCACGTGATCCTGAAAGAATTCCACCTCACTGGCAAGTCGCAATACTTCCGCGACTATGCCAAGCAGTACACCGATTTCCCGATGTTGGTGCTGCTGAAGGAAAAGGACGGCAACCTCGTTCCCGATTACTTCCTGCGCGCCTCGCATCTGGCCAACAACCTCGACGAAACCAACAACCCCGAGTGGAAGACGCTGGTCATCGACGAGCAGAGCGGCAAGATCGTTGCGCCTGCAGGCTCGATCGGTTTCCGCTGGGGCGAAAGCGGTAAATGGAATCTCGAACTGAAGGAAGGCGGCAACAACAAGCCTGTCGATCCGAAGCTTTCCCTGATCGATTGCAGCGATGAAGTGAAGCCGATCGGCTTTGCCTACTTCGGCGGTGCCGACGCAAATGATGTCTTGCTGCGCAACGTGCCGGTGAAGAAGCTGCAACTCGCTGACGGTACGACGGCCTACGTTGCCACCGTGTATGACTTGTCGATGGCGAACTACGGCGTCGATCGCGGCCTCGGCGGCGGTAATGTTGCCGACTCCTACGATGCCGACATTCCCTACACACCGAAGTGGCAGGAGAAGCACACCGGCGTGAAGGCTGCGGACGTCATCACCGTGGCACGCGAGTTCGCGGACAACGCCGACAAGACACGCGGCAAAAGCATGGTGATCGTCGGCGCAGCGCTGAACCACTGGTACCACATGGACATGACTTACCGCGGCATCATCAACATGCTGATGATGTGCGGTTGCGTCGGCCAATCCGGCGGCGGCTGGGCACACTATGTGGGCCAGGAAAAGCTGCGTCCGCAAACCGGCTGGACGCCGCTGGCCTTCGCGCTCGACTGGAACCGTCCGTCGCGCCAGATGAACTCGACCTCGTTCTTCTACGCGCACACCAGCCAGTGGCGCCATGAGAAGCTGCATGCTTCCGAAATCATGTCGCCGACGGCCGACGGCAAGATGCAGGAGATGGCGCTGATCGACTTCAACGCCAAGGCAGAACGTCTCGGCTGGCTGCCTTCCGCACCGCAGCTCGAAACGAATCCGCTGGAAATCACGCGTGCTGCTGAAGAGGCTGGCATCGATCCGGTGAAGTACGCGGTGCAGAACCTGAAGTCCGGCAAGCTGAACCTGTCTTGCGACGACCCGGATAACCCTGCGAACTTCCCGCGCAACATGTTCGTGTGGCGTTCCAACATCCTCGGCAGCTCGGGCAAGGGCCACGAGTATTTCCTGAAGTATCTGCTCGGCACGCAGAACGCGTTGATGAGCGACGAGGAAGGTTGCGTCAAGCCGCAGCACATCAAGGTGCGCCCGGCCGTGGAAGGCAAGCTCGATTTGCTCGTCGTGCTCGACTTCCGCATGTCCACCACTTGCCTGTACGGCGACGTGGTGCTGCCGACCGCAACCTGGTACGAGAAGGACGACCTCAACACGTCCGACATGCACCCGTTCATTCACCCGCTGTCGGAAGCCGTGCAGCCGTTGTGGCAGTCGAAGTCGGACTGGGAAATCTACAAGGGCCTGGCGAAGAAGTTCTCCGAGATCGGCGGCGAATACCTCGGCACGAAAAAGGATCTGGTGCTGACGCCGTTGATGCACGACACCCCCGGCGAACTCGGCCAGCCGTTCGACCCGAAGGATTGGCGCGCAGGCGAATGCGAGCCGATTCCGGGCAAGACCATGCCGGCAATGACGGTGGTCGAGCGCAACTATCGCGACATCTACAAGAAGTTCACCTCTATCGGCCCGTTGCTGGAGAAGGTAGGCAATGGCGGCAAGGGCATCGGTTGGAAGACCGAGCATGAAGTCGACGTGCTGCGCGGATTGAATCGCGTGGTGACGGAGAAGGGCGTCTCGCAAGGACAACCGCGCTTGAACACGGCGATCGACGCAGCGGAAATGATTCTCTCGCTGGCGCCGGAAACCAACGGCCACGTAGCAGTGAAGGCATGGGATGCGCTCTCCAGGATCACCGGCCGCGACCATACGCACCTGGCGATTCCGCGCGAGCACGACAGCATCCGCTTCCGCGACGTGCAGGCGCAACCACGCAAGATCATTTCGTCACCGACCTGGTCGGGTCTTGAATCGGAAGAGGTCAGCTACAACGCCGGTTACACCAACGTGCATGAACTGATCCCATGGCGCACCCTGACCGGCCGCCAGCAGTTCTACCAGGATCACCTCTGGATGCGCGAGTTCGGCGAAGGGCTGTGCGTCTACAAACCGGCGATCAACACCAAGACGGTGAACGGCATTGCAGGCAAGCGTCCGAACGGCAATAAGGAAATCGCGCTGAACTGGATCACGCCGCACCAGAAATGGGGCATCCATTCGACCTACTCGGACAACCTGCGCATGCTCACGCTCTCGCGCGGCGGCCCGCACGTGTGGCTGTCGGAAGAAGACGCGAAAGCGGCCGGCATTGTCGATAACGACTGGATCGAAATCTTCAACGTCAACGGCACGCTGACGGCCCGCGCGGTGGTGAGCCAGCGCGTACCGGTGGGCATGACGCTGATGTACCACGCACAGGAAAAGATCGTGAACGTGCCCGGTGCGGAAACCTCCGGCATGCGCGGCGGCATCCACAACTCGGTGACCCGCGCCGTGACCAAGCCGACCCACATGATCGGCGGCTATGCGCAACTGTCGTATGGCTTCAACTACTACGGCACCGTGGGTTCCAACCGCGACGAGTTCGTGCTGGTGCGGAAGATGAAGAACATCGATTGGCTGGAAGGCCCGAGGAAGGAATAAGAAACATGAAGATCAGAGCGCAAATCGGCATGGTGCTGAACCTGGACAAGTGCATCGGTTGCCACACCTGTTCAGTCACCTGCAAGAACGTTTGGACCAGCCGCGACGGCGTGGAATACGCATGGTTCAACAACGTGGAAACCAAACCCGGCATCGGCTACCCGAAGGAATGGGAAAACCAGGACAAGTGGAACGGCGGCTGGAAGCGCAATGCTGCCGGCAAACTGGAGCCGCGCCAGGGCAGCCGTTTGAAGATCCTGGCCAACATCTTCGCCAACCCGAACCTGCCGGCCATCGACGACTACTACGAGCCGTTCACCTACGACTACGAGCGCCTGCAGAATGCGCCGCTCTCCGAGACGCCGCCCACGGCACGCCCGGTCTCTGTCATCACCGGCAAGAAGATGGACAAGATCGAGTGGGGTCCGAACTGGGAAGACGACCTCGGCGGCGAGTTCGCCAAGCGCAGCAAGGACAAGCTGTTCGACAACGTGCAGAAGGAAATGTACGGCACGTTCGAGAACACTTTCATGATGTATCTGCCGCGCCTGTGCGAACACTGCCTGAATCCGGCTTGCGTGGCATCGTGCCCCTCCGGCTCGGTGTACAAGCGCGAAGACGACGGCATCGTGCTGATCGACCAGGACAAGTGCCGCGGCTGGCGCATGTGCATTTCCGGCTGCCCGTACAAGAAGATCTATTACAACTGGTCTTCCGGCAAGGCAGAGAAGTGCACCTTCTGCTTCCCGCGCATTGAAGCCGGCCAGCCGACGGTGTGCTCGGAAACCTGCGTGGGCCGCATCCGCTATCTCGGTGTGATGCTGTACGACGCCGACAAGATCGAAGCCGCTGCATCGGTGCCGGACGAGCAGGATCTCTACGAATCGCAGCTCGACCTGTTCCTCGATCCGCATGATCCGAAGGTGATCGAGGAAGCGCGCAAGCAAGGCATTCCCGAAGCATGGCTGGAAGCGGCGGTGCGTTCGCCGGTCTACAAGATGGCGATGGAATGGAAGGTGGCGTTCCCGCTGCATCCGGAATACCGCACGCTGCCGATGGTGTGGTACATCCCGCCGCTCTCGCCGATCCAGGCTGCTGCGGAGTCCGGCAAGATGGGCATGAACGGCATCATCCCCGATACCAAGAGCCTGCGCATTCCGGTGAAGTACCTGGCCAACCTGCTTACCGCAGGCAAGGAAGCGCCGGTGGTGCATGCGCTTGACCGCATGCTCGCGATGCGTGCCTACATGCGCTCGAAGTCGGTGGATGGCGTGGAGAACCTCGACGTGCTGAAGCAGGTCGACCTCTCGAAAGACATGGTGGAAGACATGTACCACATCATGGCGATCGCCAACTATGAAGACCGTTTCGTGATCCCGTCCAGCCACAAGGAAATGGTGGAAGACAGCTTCAACGAGAAGGGTTCGTGCGGCTTCTCCTTCGGCAACGGCTGCTCGGATGGCGTGAGCGATGCTTCGCTGTTCGGCAAGAAGAAGCAGGGTTCGGTGGTGTTCGTGGACATGCCGAAGTCGCGCAAGAAGAAGGCAGCGGAAAACGTCTGAACCGGAGAACCATGATGAAACATTACCGCGCACTCTCGGCCTTGCTGCTCTATCCCGAGCAGGAATTGATCGACAGCCTGGCTGAGATAGAAGAGGTGTTTTCCGGTTTGCCGTTCGTGGCGACGGTGCAGCCGCTGTTCGGCTACCTGCGCAGCGAACCGCTGATCGTGCTGCAGGAACGCTATGTGACCACGTTCGACCGCAACCCCTCGCACTCGCTGCATCTGTTCGAGCACATCCACGGCGAATCGCGCGATCGCGGCCAGGCGATGGTCGACTTGATGGAGGAATACAAGAAGCATGGCTTGCACATGACCGGCGACGACTTGCCGGACTACGTGCCGCTGTTCCTCGAATTCCTCTCCACGCTGGAGCAGGCGGAAGCAGAGCGCCTGTTGTCGGATGCAGTGCATGTGTTGGCGCACGTGGGCCGCAAGCTGGCCGCCAACGGCAGCCCGTATGCCGTGATATTCGATGTGCTGCAAGCTTTGAGCCCTGTCGTGGCGGAAGAGTTGTCCGAGCCGCCGGTGCGCGACATGGACGAAGCGCTCGAAACCTTCGGCCCCGGTGTCGACGGTGTCGAGCCGCTGTTGAAGAATGCAGCGGCAGGCGGCGTGCAGCCGATCAATTTTTATCCGAAAGGCACGCCTGCACGGGCAAATGTGCCGGCAAGTGCGGCGGCGTAAAACAAGGAGAACACATATGAACTACTTGAACCAATTCGTGTTCGGAATCTATCCGTACATCGCGCTGGCGATCTTCCTGCTCGGCAGCCTGGTGCGTTTCGACCGCGAGCAATACACCTGGAAATCGGAATCGAGCCAGCTTCTGCATCGCGGCAATTTGCGCTTTGCCAGCACCTTCTTCCACGTCGGCATCATCGGCTTGTTTTTCGGTCATGCTGCCGGCTTGCTGACGCCGGTGTGGGTGTGGGATACGCTGGGCGTGGCGCACGGCACCAAGCAGATCGTGGCGATGGTGGCCGGTGGCGTGATGGGTTCGCTGTGCCTGATCGGACTGGTGATGCTGCTGATTCGCCGCTTCTCCAATGACCGCCTGCGTTCCGTTACCACCATCAAGGACAAGGTCGTGATGCTGTGGATTCTCGGCACGCTGCTGCTCGGCCTGTGCTCGATCGTTCTCTCGTCTTCGCATACCGACGGCCACCTGATGGTGCAGTTCATGACCTGGGCGCAGCATGTGGTGACCTTCCGTGGCGATGCAGCGCAATTCGTGGCGGAAGCGCCAACGCTGTTCAAGGTGCATCTGTTCATGGGCATGTCGCTGTTCGTGATCTTCCCGTTCACGCGCCTGGTGCATGTATGGAGCGGCTTCGCATCGGTCGGCTACCTCGGTCGGGCTTACCAACTGGTTCGCCCCCGTTAATTTGAAGTAGAAGGAGCGTCATCATGGGTATTTCCGTCAACGGTGTCGAGATCACGGACCGCGCCATCGAACTCGAACTGCCGCATCATCAGCAGGCTGCCAATCCGTTGAAGGAAACGGTGCATGAGCTGGTCTTGCGTACGCTGCTGCTGCAGGAGGCGGACCGGCTCGGCATCGAGGGCGAGGATGACGATGCGCGCGTCGAAGCCTTGTTCACGCAGGAGGTGCGCGTGCCCGAAGCCGATACGGCGACTTGCGAAACCTTCTATCGCAATCAGCCTGAATTGTTCACCAGCGGCGAGATGATCGAGGCGCGGCATATCCTGTTCCAGGTGACGCCTACCGTGCCGCTGGAATTGCTGCGCGAAACCGGTGAAGCGGTGCTGGAAGAGTTGAAGATGCATCCGGAGCGTTTCGAGGAATTGGCCAGGCAGTATTCCAATTGTTCTTCGGGCGCGGTCGGCGGCAGCCTGGGGCAGTTGACGCGCGGGCAGACGGTGCCGGAGTTCGAGAAGTTTGTGTTCCGGCTGGGCGAGGGCGAGCTGGGACAGCGCCTGCTGGAGACGCGCTTCGGCTTGCATATCGTGCAAGTGTTGCGCAAGATCGAGGGCAGGTTGCTGCCGTTCGAGGCGGTGAAGGCGCAGATTGCGGAGACGTTGACGCGGCAATCCTGGCAGCGTGCGGTGCATCAGTATTTGCAGATCCTGGCGGGGAAGGCGGATATCCAGGGGGTGTCGCTGGAGGGGAGTGATAGTCCGTTGGTTCAGTAAGTAAGGTTCTCGGGACGGACTTGGGCCGTTTCAGGGAGGCGGCTTGAGTCCTGAATCCGTGTGTTTCTCCGCTATCGGGAAGGCGGGAATGGCTGGTCGTTAAAATTAGTTGACTGGCAGTACATTTCCGCGCGGGAGTCGTTATGATGGTGGGATGATCAGATTCCGCACCATCAGATCGAGGATTCTTGCGCTTGGCACCGTGCTGGCGAGCATCGGCGTGCTGGTGCGTCATTTCATTGCGCTGCCGATGATGCAGGACAATCTGCAGGAGCTGGTGGCTGCGCAGCAGTTGTCCATTGCTTCCTATGTCGCGCGGGGCGTCGATTACAGCATTTCCTCGCGTCTGAATCTCATCGGCCAGCTCGCGGCCGATTTTCCTCCTGAACTTGTTGGCAACCCCGAACGCCTGCGCGCGTGGCTCAAGGAGCGCCAACGGCTCAATCCTTTGTTCAACAGCGGGTTGATGGTGGTTCCCCCGGATGGGAAGGGCACGCTGGCGAGTTATCCCGTGGTCGCGGGGAGGGACAAGCTCGATTACTCGAAGTCGGACTGGTTCTTGAATGCGATGCGGCTCGACAGACCGGTAATGGGCGTGCCTTTCCGGGGACGTGCGAGTGGTGAGCCCATCATCATGTTTTCTGCCCCGTTGCGGGATGGTAACGGGAAACTGGTGGCCGAGATTGCCGGTGTG
>DASVLM010000257.1:0-16819 GCA_036384875.1 Noviherbaspirillum sp. | reverse complement strand
GGTTCCGTTTGCTTCGCTACCGACGATATCGCGTGCCGACCTCAGCGCCGACGTCAGCGCTTATGTCCCCGACCATGTCGCCATAGCCGAATTGATCGCCTTCACCACCAGCGGCACGACCGGCCATCCGCTGGTCGTGCCTTCGCACCCCAGGGTGGCGGCACGCTACTTGGCTTTCCATCTCGAGGCCTTGCGCGGTGTCGGCATCACGCCGCAAACCGGCGCCGGGCAAGTCGGCATCGTTCTGGCCGGATACCAGGAACGTTGTTTCACCTATCTCTCGGTCAACCCCACGCTGCACGAATCGGGACTGGCCAAGCTGAACTTCCATCCCAACGACTGGCGCAAACCGCAAGACCGCGCCGCCTATCTCGACGCGCTGGCGCCCGAGTTCATCAGCGGCGACCCGATCTCGCTCGCGGCCCTGGCCGAACTGCCTGTCGTCCATTGTCCGCGCGCCCTGCTCAGCACGTCCATGGCCTTGCCGCCGGGCCTGCGCGCGGCGTTCGAGCGGCGCTTCGGCTGCCCCGTGCTCGACATCTATTCGATGAACGAAGCCGGCCCGATCGGCGTATACGATGAGCGCAGGCATGGCTTCCGGCTGCTTCAGCCGCATCTCTACGTGGAAATTCTCTCGCCCGTGGGCCTGCCCCTGGCGCCCGGCGAGACCGGCGAAATCACGCTCACAGGCGGCTTCAATTTCTGCCTGCCCCTGATACGCTACCGCACCGGCGATTTCGGCGCCTTGCGTTTCGACGAGGATGGCGTACCGGCGCTGACCGCCTTGCAGGGGCGTGCGCCCGTGCGCTACCGCGGCGAGCACGGCAACTGGATCAACAACCTGGAAGTGACGCATGCCTTGGCCCATTGCGCCCTGGCGCAGTATGCGCTGCATCAGGCGACGGACGGCAGCTTTTCCCTGACACTGTACGGCGGCGCTGGCGGTGCGGGCGACGCCGATGCTGCCATGGCCGCGCTGAAGACCCTGTTCGGCAACGGAGCCGCCATCCATCTGGTTCGCGAGCCGCTGCCCACGGCCAAGGTCAAGCAATATACCTCGGCGCTTTATTCCGCTTCGGCCGAGCGGGAGTCGTGCACGACCGCACCGTGTCCGTCCTCTTAGTGGACGCAGTACCATACCTTGAGCCGTCCGCATGCCCCGCGCGATGGGGGCCACAGCTTCGCCCTGCGTCGCAAATTTGTGGGCCTACAAGTTCGTTAATACCCGCTGGGCAAAGGCTCGGCAAGCCCACTGCGTTTTTAAAGCCGACTATTAGTTGCGGTATTTTCCGTAAGCATCCTTGGCATATCTTTCCAATTGCCTGGCATTGATGGCCGTCATGTGCTCGTGAAGTAAAAACGCGGCGAATTTTCCGGATTTTGAAGATGTTCTGATTGATTCAACGGAATCCGCAGCCGCCTTGTCGGCGACCTCCCCAGTGCGGTAGGAACGCCGCCCCCTGAATAATTCTGGCTTTCAATATTGATGATAGTACGGCGACAGTCAGCACGGGCCAGTAACATGCAAATTCGGGAGCCGCGTTGCTTTTCATTCTTTGCCACAGCAACGATCAACGCGAGCGCCCCCGCGCCTGCTGCTGGTCTGGTTGTGCGGCTGCGGATTCTGAACCGGGTTTGCAGGCTGCTGTGCATGCGGATCCGCTACGGATATTACATGCGGCGAATGGTTGCCCGCTTCCATTGGGGGTACGACGACTGGTTGTGCAAACTCAGCTGGGCCGGGCGGGCTTCCAGCTTGGCAATCTGCTCCTTTCCAAATAACATGCGCCATCCGGCAGCCGGATTTGCGGCCCATTGATCAATGCTTCAACGCCCTGGAAGCGCATGGAATCAAAGCAGCTGGCCGCTTCAGGCACAGTTTCCGCAGTGTCGCCTACCCGGGGTTACCGCACCATTCATTTGTATTGCAGATAGGGCTGCAGATAAGTCATTCTCGTGTAGGTGGCCAAGCGATGTGCCTTCATGTACACCAAGCCTTCATTTTGCAAACCTACATTGTATTTCTCATCCACTGGTTTCATGGAATCCAGGAAATCAGCGTTGCCCTTGTCTGCAGCACTTCCGGTGCTGTGAAGAAAGGCCTTATACTCGTCCGTGATGGATTGCATTTCCGCCCGCCATTGCGAAAACAATCTTTTCTGATCCGGCGTAAGCTTCGATACGTTCACGTTCTTTGCGACTTTGAAAGTCACGGAATCACAGGACGGGTCTTCAAAAAGCTCTATATAGTCCGCCTTGGCGCAAAGCATCCGATATTTCCCGTCGACCGCCTTAGCTTTCTTGAGATTCTCGCTCAGAACCTTGGCTTTGGCCGCGGTTGCCGCATCGGGCGAAGCAGAGTTTGCCCCTCCAAAAACGTCAGCACACCCGCTTGCGGCTTGCTTGATATCGAGATTGGTAATGAAGCCGTCAAAATTGGCGGTAATTGCTAGATTGCATTCCCCAAAACCGGTTCGCTGTTCATAAATGCTCGTGTTTCCATAGACGGGTATATAAGAGATGCTGCCATCTGAATTTCTTATAGACTCCTCGCCTTTATATTCCCGTTGCGAGCCTACAGCTTGATCATAGGTGTATTTCGGCGACCACATCCATTCATAGAGGGTCGCTCCGTTTCCAGCAGGCGTAACCCTCATGGGTTTTCCCCATTTTGCCATGGCTTCAATAACAGGATGACCTTTCCAATTGCTGTTGGCCACGGTGTCAGACGTGGAGGTCATATGACCATCGGATGCACAAGCAGACAAGAGCAGAGAACCACTCGCAATAGAAGCGATTTTCATTCTATTGAAGATGTTTTTCTTTTCCATAGTCACGCATTTTCCTTAATTTGGTCAATCTTGCTGGAGAGGGCATCCATTAGCTTCCCCGTAGCGGTGCTTGAAACTTCAGCCATCGGCGGATACGGGCCTCGCTCGTTGCCTCACGCCATGTTGGATGCGCTGGCAGCATCCGGGCCGGCGATGACATCACGATTGACTTGACCGCCGATATTGCTGGGCGGCAGGCTGTAGTTTGGCCGAGAAGAGGCGGTGCTCGAAGAGGCGGTGCTCGAAGAGGCCGCGCCGGCGGAATGAGGAGTGGCCGGCTGATGTGACCGCGCCTGTTGCGGCTGATATCTCTCGCCAAACGCGGAGCGTTCCCGGAACTCGTTCGTCAAGGTACTGAAAAATCTCCCTGCCATTGCGGGCGCGCTGACGATCAAGGCGGTCATCAACATGCCGATACCGCCCTGCTGCATGGCCTGATTATTCAATCCCGTGCTGCCCAAACCGAGTTCTGCGGTTATACCGCCGGCCACCCACAAGGCCGTGGCGACGGCCAGGGTTATTTTGAGGACGATTGTGACCATGACATTTAACACCGCCATGGAAAACATCGTACCCAAGCCAAACATCAACCACCCCTGAAACAGACTTTTGGTCTGATCAAAAATCAAACACATGATAAAAAGCGGCCCCAGGCCGATGAATAAGGCCAGCGCTATCTGGTACGACAGCAGCAACGCTCCCGCCGTTATGGGCGGGCCGGCGAGGCCGAAAACCGCCATCAGTGTCGTACTGCCGGCATTGGCCACATTTGTGCCGCTTTGCGTGCCATTCAAACCCTCGGCGCCTTCGATAAATGCCATCGCTACCTGGGTATATGCCAGGTTCTTATCGATCGACTGCGCTATGGTAGCGGCACTATCGTCAGAACTGCCCGAGACCAGCCCATTGATGGCGGGAAATACCGTGCCGTTGACAAACGATTGCAGGTTTGCGCCCATAAATGCCGTGGTCGTCGCAAAGATCAAGATAATCGCCGTGCGAGACATGTTAAGCACCATCCCCAGCATCGACTCGCGCGACTGACCCGTGAGGATACGATAGCCTTGGATCGTGATCCACAACGTGAACAGCGTAATTGCAATAGCGCTCACCCAACCCATGATGTTTGTCATCAAGTTGGTTGAGAAATTATTGATCAACGCCGTGACCGTGATAAATATCTGGGCGAAGTAGACAAAACCTAAATCCATGGCGATGACTGTCTGTTGTGGTTGAAATACGGTTGGCGTTAGCGCGCTGCGGCCCGTCTTGCTCGCTTATGGAGAGGACGGGGTTATCGCCGCAAGAGCGGCTGTCAGCGTAGTAGCCTGAATTCCTCCGGCGACGAGCGAAGCCAGCCCGCTGCCTTTAAGCTTGGTTTGTGTAAGCGCGTTTTGTTCATCTTCGAGGAATTTGATGGCGATGTCGAAAGCTTCCTTGCGAGTTTGCCAGTAGGCCATTTCAACTTGCACATCGGCCAAGATAGTGGCGGCTTGAGTTGTAGCGGAAATCGACAGGCCCGCAGTTACTGCCGCGGCTGCGCGGCCTTGGAGAGCCGCGAGCAGCGCGATATAGGTTTCAAGTCGGTACGTCTCATAGACGGTGTCATTATATTCCTGTGCGCGATACGCAACGAGTTGCGCGCAAATTTGCGCTGCCGAGGCGCCGCCGGGATCGCCAACAGGATCGAGAATGGGAGCGACAGCGATGGTATCGCCAAGAGCAAGGTCGGCGGTGGCGACACCCGCGCCTGTGATACCGCAGGCCTGCGTCGCGTAGCCGACGATATCGACGATGGGCGTAGGCTCCCCCGTGGGAACAATGGGCGCAGCGCTCAAGTTGGCGACGCTGCCTTGGAGTTCCGCGAGTATGTCGCCCAATTCAGTGTCTGCAGTACCCACTTCCGTGGCAATAGTATCCAGAGATCCCTCTGCCGGAATATCGGTAACCAGCACTTGCGCCGGAATGACGACAGGCATCATGAGGGCGGACGTTGCAAAAAGAACGGCGATGCTGCGAGGCAGGATTCGCTTCAGGAATTGCTTTGCTTCAAGACGCGGCATTGCAGGGGATGCCGGACGAGATGAGAAATGAGATGACATGATATCTCTTCCTTTCTAGGAAAATCTGTTTTTACCGTATGGGCCATCAGGCTGGGAATACGGCTTTACGGTTCACTGCCCCATATAGCCAGGATTTCCTGCACGATGGCGGCGTTGGTCAGGTAGTCGGCGCCGACACAGCTCGAGAGATATTCCTCGCGCAATGCGTAGGAGGCTGGGGGAATGAAAACCCCATAAACGTAGACGGCAAGGCCCGCCGGCGTAGGAGAATGCCACCATGCGATGGCCGGCGCACAACCCGGCCCTCCGGTGGCGCCCTCCCCGGATATGCCGGCCATGCACAGGTAGACGGTGCAAGGATCGATTGCCTGGGCCTGGGCGGGCACGCTCGCACCCAGGACAATGCCAGCCGACAGCGTGAAGGCGGCGAAGAGCTTTTTTGCCGTGCGGAATGCCGAAGAAGCAAGTGAGTTCATGAGCAAGTCTCCGATGCGGTTGGGAAAAATGGATTCAATGTGCATGACGCGAAACAGACTTCAGATTGTTGTCCGACGTGCCGCTGTTGCGCTTGCCGGACCCTCTGCGATTGTCGTAGAAATCCTGCAGCCAGTCTCCGGGGGTAAGCGCATCGACGGGCACGCCCAACACTTGCGCCTTGCGCTCGAGCAGCGTATGCATGATATCGATATTGTCGGTAGAGGCGGAAATAACGGCCAGGGCATCGTCCATGCCTCGCAAATCGAGTTGGCATACCGCGGAAAGGTGGCCCTGCTTGACGAGAAAACGGCGCGAACGCTCGTCCAGGGCTACCACCACTTGATACTCGGACTCCGTGAGCTTGAGGCCATCGATATAGTCTTTGCGGTTGGCATTGGGGTTGGGCAGCAAGATCATGGTGGCGGTCTGCTCGATGAGCGACGCGGAGATGTCGCTGCTCAACGCATCTTCCGGGCTTTGGGTGGCGAAGATACCCAGGCCGTTTTGCTTACGAATGGTCTTCTGCTTGTTCTTGGCAAAGTCTTTGAGGTCTCCGCCGCCGTCGAGAATTTTCCAGAATTCATCCATGACGTAGATCAGGCGGCGCCCATCGATGAGTTCTTCGAGGCGATGCAACAAGTAGTTGATGACGGGAACGCGAACCTCGGGATTGTCGAGGACCTCGGTGTAGTCAAAGCCGATGATATTGGCTTTTTCCAGGTCGATGGTGTCCTTGGGATTGTCGAATACCCAGCCCAAGGCGTTGCCGGCGGTCCACTTGCGCATGCGGATGAAGATGCCGTCGTCGCCCATGTTGGGCAGGCTCTTCTGGAAGTTGGTCATCGTACGCAAATGCATCGGCGTATCGAGTATGGATTCGACAGCGCGGAAAATTTCGTCCTCTTCGCGCGAACTGTAGGCCGGCTTGCCGGCGAGCACCTTAATGAGGTTGCACAAAAACTGGATGTTGGACTCGTTGCGTTCGCAGTGGAAAGGATTGAACCCGGTAGGCTCGCCATTGCTCAACGAGAGGTAATTGCCGCCGCAGGCGCGCACAAAAATCTCGGCGCCGCGATCCTTGTCGAAGAAGAAGATGGTGGGACTGGGATCGAGTTTCTGAACCTGGCTCAGCAGGAAATTGATCAGTGCCGTCTTGCCGGTGCCGGATTTGCCGATGACCATGGTGTTGGCAATGGCTTTTTCGCCGAATGAGTTTTCATGCGGCAAGGTGGCGTGAAAGTTGAAGAAGTAAGGCTGACCGTTGACCGCCTGCAGCGTGGTAACGCACTCGCCCCAGGGATTGTTCGTGCGCTTGCCGCTGGCAAAGTTGTGCAACGGCGACAAGCCCAGGAAATTGAGGGAACTGACCTTGGCCAGGCGGGTGCGGTACTGCCAGTTGGCGGGAAACTGGGCATAGAAAGCGGCAGTGACGGCCAGGTCTTCCTTGACCGATACGAAGCCCGCGTTGGAGAGTTCGGCGCGGGTGGTAGCAATGTGTTGGGCCAGCGTCGACTGGTCGGGCGCATAGACGGCGATGCTGAAATGGTATTCGCCCAGCACGAAATTGCCCGACGTGAGCTGATCCATGGCCTGATCGAGTTCCACAATCTGGCTGACCGCCTTGTCGCCAGAAGAAATCATCATGCCCTTGGTGCGCTCCAATGTCTTGAGCGCATCATGCCGCCCCATCGGGCTGAAGGAGTGAGTGATGACGTATTCGAAGTCGAGATACTTCAGCCCGTTCAACACGCCGGGATACGTACCGTCTGGATACTCCTTGATGTTGAGCAGGGCGCCGTAGTGATTGACGCCGTTCGGCGTGGTGATGACGAAATCGCCGGTCTTGGCCGAAAAACGCTGCCTGCTGACGGCCAGATAGCGATAGACCGGCGCACTGAGCACGGGCACCGGCTCGGTAATGCGGTTAAGCAGGTAACCGAAGAATTCGAGAGTCTCGGAAAAAATGACGCCGTTTTGTGCCTCATACATGCGCAGGCGCTTGGGAGCGTAGTCTTTGAGGACGGCTTCCATGTTGTCCGCCAGCTCCAGCAATTTATCGATAGCCCGCTGCTGCTCTCCGGCAAGGCGCGAGATATCGCCGGTTTTTTCGACGAAGCGCTTACCCGAGACCACGGGGCGGTAAAGCATCGTCAGGTAAAGCTCGTTTTGCATCAGCTTGCGCTCCGACAGCGACTTGAAATAGGCATCGGAGAGCGATTGGTTGAACACGTCGTGAAAGCGGCTGCTGTCTTCAAGACCGCGGCGCCGGCGAATGTCATGGACCCAGAAGGCGACATTGGTAAAGTCGGGCGCACGCAGCGTTTGCAGCATGCGGTTGAAGGTATTGTGCCGGTGTTCAATCTCCCATTCTTCGCGCCCGACAAAAGGAAGCCCATCGAGGCGCCAGGTGAGAAAGTAGTCGCCCCCGGTCGTCTTCAGTACCGTAGGCGATACGTGAGTGGACAACGGAATAAACTCGGAAATAGGAGTGTCTGGATTGAGCGGAGGCCTGGACATGTTGACGTCGATGCTTGAGTGTTTGTAAGGTGCAATGTTCAGCTATTGTCTTTGGACTGGCCGACATAAATGTTGGGGGTCAACACCCATAAGCCTTCATGCTGACCGATGTTGCGCGTGCGCATACGGATTTGAAGATGCAATCCAAGCAGTCGGAAGACCATTTCATCGCGTTTGGCCATCGTGCGCATGATGAAGATAACGACCGGAATCAGCCCCAACCAAAAGAAATTGAAATATACCGCCAACAACATACACCCGCCCGTACCCAAGAAAAACGGCACGTAGGGAACGCCCATGAACATGGGCGGACGGGTGCAGCCACGGAACATGGCGTTCTTATGCATAGTTTTTGCCGTTGATGTTTATGTGTTTGTAATGTGCAATGCTCAGCGATTGTCTTTGGACTGGCCGACGTAAATGTTGAAACTCAATACCCATAAGCCTTCATGCCGACCGATGTTGCGCGTGCGCATGCCGCCCAGAAAGTGCTATCCAGGATATGCCGCCAACAACATATACCCGCCCGTATCCCCAAAAAACGGCACGCAGGGAACGCCCATAAACATGGGCGGGCGGGTGCAGTCATGGAACATGGCGTTCTTATGCATAGTGTTGGCGTTGGAGCGGCGCTTGCGCGACCGCTGCAACTTGTTGCACGGCATGCAGCGTCATCACGGCAGTTTAGGTGCAAGCACTGCTGCCTGCGCTCGAGGAAAGCAGCAAGTTGGCCAACTGGCTTGCCGCGCCGATCAGGATCGCGCCAATAAATACAGGGGCGACTTCGGCAATGCGCTTGTGGGCAAAAGCGATCTGATAACCCGCAAAGATGATGGCAATCGTCACGACCACGATCGAGATACCGTTGAGCACAGTCTGGACGGTATTGAGCAGCGTGCAAGTGGAGCCGCTGCTGCTGAAGCCGCCGGTGGCTTGCGCCATTGCCATGCAAGGGGCAAGCAAGGCGACCATAACGGCGATATCGCAAAGCTTGAGCAAGCGGGACGAAGCGTTGGTTGACAAAACTGGAGTAGTGGACTTGCGCATGGTAATTTACCTATTGTGGGTTGAAAAAGAGAGGGCTAAAAAACAAAGGCTGCATCGACTTCGGGCACATCGGATGCTTTGGACGCTGCGCTGGCCGCCTGCGCGGCCGACGGCACAAGCTGAACAACGTCAGGCTGCGCGGCGTCGCCTGCCGACTGGCGCGCCTGCGCGTAAAAGGTATTTGAAGCAGCTGGCTGGGTGACAGCCTGCTCGGGAATTTGCGCGGGTGTTGCAGGCAACGCCGGCACCACGGCCTGCGCGGCTGCACCGAATGGAATGGTGCGCATGGCCAGCCTCGACGCGTCCGTAGCGGCCTGTCTGGCCTGCTTCGTCGTGCCGGGAGCGTTTTGGCCCGAACCGGCCAGCGGAATCGCGCCCGACGCAGTTGTATCGGCTACTGCGGCCACGGAATATTCCCTGCTCATCGAGTTATAGATCTTTTGCACGTAGCCGGCGGAAATGCCGGTCACGAAATTTCCCGAGTAGTAGCAACTGAAGGCCTTGTCCCAATCCCCCTTGGCGCTGGCATAGCAATCGGCCAGAATTTTTGCGCCGGCCTTCAGGTTGGCGCAAGGGTCGAACGCCTTTTCATAAGGGGAAAGACCAAATTTGGCAAGATTATAACGATTGATCTGGGCGATACCGAGTGAAAAGTTGTAGCCCTTGCTCTCCAGCATATTCGCCGTGGCCACCGCTTCTTCCAGCGTCTTGGGCTGACGCTCGAGCCGCCCGCCGACAACGCCGATGGCGAACGGATTGTCACCGGACTCGACGTTGACAATATGGCGCATCACGTATTCCGGGATGGCGAGGTTGGGACAGGATAATTGCTGGTCTACAAACATGTCTTGATATCTTCTTTTCCGTTCCCGTCAATTGCAGACCGCCAAAGCAGCCCGCCCTTGCGGGGTGCCGGCGGGCAGATGCCTCATCGGATTGAAGTCGATCCCGGTGATGTAACGCCGGCCGGCATGGGCTTTGATGTGAACGACGATGTCAATGGTCATGGTGAGCAGATGCTTGATGGTTTCGAACTCAAGCCCCGAGCCTTCGCTCGATGCCTTCACCATGAGCGCCAGCTGATCCCAGGTTTGCTCGGTGGTGCCTGCGTGGCAGCTCGTGATGGAGCCGGGGTGGCCCGAGGCGCAGTTTCGGATGAAGTAGAAGGATTCGTCGCCGCGCAATTCGGCCAGGATGATCCGGTCGGGCTTCATGCGCAGGCAGGCTTCCATGCAATTCTTGGCGGTGATATTGGCCGTACCCTGATTTCCCTTGGAGTAAAGCAGGTGCACGGCGTTGGGCTGGCTGATGAAGAGTTCGCGTGCGTCTTCAATGGTAACCAGGCGCTCGTCCGCCGGAATGTGATTCACCAGCGATTTCATGAACGTGGTTTTGCCGCTACCGGTCGCGCCTGCGACGACGATATTCTTCCTGTGCAGGACCGCCTGCTTGAAGAAGTCAGCATAGCGGCGCGCAGCACGCAATTCCAGCAGTTCCCGATCCTGTGCGCTGATGCCGGGCGCACTCTCGAGAATTTCGTTGAAGAACCCGTCCTCCTGGTATTCGGAAAGCGTGCGCGTTTTCCTGGACGGCAGGCGGATGGTGATCGATATCTGGTTGGCCTCGACCGCCGGCGGGATGACGAACTGGGCACGTTGGCCGGTCGGAAAGGTGAGCGAGACAACCGGATTGATATCGGTGATGCGCTGCCCTGTCTTGCTCTCGTTAACGACCGTCGTGCAGAACTGCAAGGCGCGCGCAAAGGTGAGCTCCGGCGCCTCGACACGCTGCCAGCCGGCACGGGTTTCGAGGTAGATTTCGCCCGGACGGTTAATGCAGATCTCGGTGACCTCGGGCGAATGCATGAAATCCCGGATACCCAGCACCTGGTACTGGTAATCCAGAAAGTCGTCGGAGACGGCGGCAAGCAATTCGTCGGACATAGTCAACAATTCAGTCTATCAATTCGGTACGACGGCGCTAAAGTCGATATCTTTGGCAACATAGATGGTCACGACCGTGCCCTGGTTGATCGAGACGGTAGCCGGACGATTAGCCGAGCTTCTTACCGCCTGGTCGGCCAGGTTTTGCAAGGTCTGGGCCGTTTCACTCTGGTAAGGCGTCTCGAGGGCTACGCCGCCTGTGGTGACGGTGGTCGTGGTCGGGCCATGCACCGCCGCTTCATACTTGAAGGCATCGGAAAACATGCTGATCAAGAGCGCCGAGGAAATCCGCTCCGGCCAATGCTCGTCCCGGTACCCCGGATGGCCCGCGCCGCCCAGGTTATCGACGCCGGGGCTGGCCATCGACACATCGAAGCCGTTGGGTGTGATCACGCGATCCCATATGACGGCGACGCGCGAACCGTTGGGCTCGTTTTCGTATTTCCCGAGCGCCTTGGAGCCTTTGGGCAGCAGCAGACGCTTGCCGTTAACAGAATAGACCGGCTCGGTCACTACGCAGGAAGTGAAACCCGGAATATCGGTAATGATATGGGTTTCCAGCACGCACCGAATGTAGGTGCCGCGCACCATGAGCACGTTCGGATGCACCAACGGCTGCACTTTTGAAACAGACGCCAAAGGTTTTGCACGGTAGGCACTGTTTTGCGGTTCGGCTTCCTGCGCACCGGGCGCGGCGCCTGGCGCACCCGGCATGCCGGGCATACCCCGGAAAGGTGAAAATGCGGGCGACGCCGCCCCTGCCGCGGCGTCGCGGGCCTCGTCGGGAGCAGCCGCGACAGACGCGGAGTTTTCCGCCATGCGGCGTTCCATGAGAGTGGGAATATGGGGCGGCACCGCGGGCGATGACGATTTCGACTTCGTCAGTTGCGGCAAAACAGGAATCGGTTTGGCCGGCAGATGTTCCAAGTGCGGCAAGGGCGGCTTCACCGCTGGCGGTACCGGTTGGGTCGAGGGCAACGTCGGCACCGGCGGGATCTTGACCACATCGCCGCTGTGCGGTGCTTCCTTCTTGCCGGAATGCAGCAAATTGCCAACCACCGCAATGGCGGCCACGCTCATCAGGCCCACCAGGCTCAACAGGAGCACGATGGCACGACGATTCATGCGCTGCATTTCGTTGAATTTCAATTCCGGCGCATTTGCATCGAGATTGGGCGCAGCCGAGCGCCCTCCTTCGAACTGCGCCGCGTAGGAGTTCGACTGCGCCGCAGCGGACGAGTCATGGCTGTGTTCAGGATTCCGTTGGTCGTTATTTTCCACGGTGTCGCCAGATTGTGAGGGTGGATTTTGGTTCACGGAGGGGTAACCCTTCTAAGGCCCACGACATTATCGCCATGACGGATGACCAGGTAAGGATAGGTTCCGTGGATAATGATGGTCTTTGCCTCAACAGTAGTGTTAACTACCGAGTCCTCATCCCGTTCTTTCTGACGCATATAAACAGTCGGGAAATCGCCAGTTGGGAACTTGCTGAGGTCGGGTAGCCGGATGTAGGTAAAGCGGCCGTCGTCATGGACGTCAACCGGAATCAGCCACGGCACGACGGACTTGCCGACGGCATAGTCGTAGTTGAAGTTGTAGCGCCGGTCCTTGAGCAAGGCCGTGTTGAGTTCCGGAGCCTCGGCGACGGTCTTGGCTTCGTTGGAGAAACTGGTGTCGCTCGGGTAGGTGAACTTGATTTTGTACTGCACGCCTGAATTGCGGGCCTGATCCAGGCTGTGCCAGTTGGTAGCCACGACCTTCAACTCAAAAATATAGGCATGCGTCGCCGTGCGGATCAACAGATTGGTGTCCACATCGACATTTTTTGGCTTCAAATAGAAAACATTCTCGCGGCGGCTCAAATCCCAGCCCGAACTGAAGCCGGTGCTGTAGTCGAGAATTTTTTCCTCGGGGCTCAGTTCAATCTGCGTGGTGATGCCGAGCCCTGCATGCACCTGGTAGATGTGATCCGGCTCATAGTTGTACTCCTGGATGGCTTGCGCAAAAGCAGAAGGCGCGGCGCAATTGATCGCCACGCATGCGGCGGCCGCAGCAAGCGCCGACCGGGTTCTCGATACTGTTCTCATCGGCGATTGCCTCCTGCAGCGGCGCCCGAGGGCGCAACCGGGGTGGCGGGCACCGCGGCGCCTCCCCCAGGAATGGGTGATTGAGGGATTGAAGCAGGCAGTTGGCCGGGCTGGGGAGCAAGCGGCCCGTCAGCGTTCATGGCCGCTGGCGGCTGCGTGGCATCGGGCATGGCCGATCCGGCCTCATCTTGCGCCTTGGAGCTGGAAGGCAGCGGCGAGGCATAGTCATTATCCACGTGGTACTCGGTCACCTGGAAACCGAGCGGATTTTCGACCCGCTGCTGCTCGGTCATTTGAAGGTTCGGATCGTAGGTGAATGTCAGCGTGGCGATCTTGTTGTCCAATACCGTGCTGACGCCGGTCTGCTTGTCGTAGACGCTGCGCTCAAAACGCACGGTTGCCCCGCCCTTTGACGATTGCGCATTGCTGCTGTCGGTCAGGGTCGTACTCAGGATGCGGACCCGGAGAGCCTTGGTCTTGCCATAAAGCACGTAGGGATTGTCTGAATCTTTCGACGCATACATTCTGGTGTAGGCGCCCCCCACCCCTTTGCTCGACATGGTCAGCACCGTGATCCAATCGTGCGCATTGATGAAAGAAATGTCGTAGG
This sequence comes from Noviherbaspirillum sp., assembly GCA_036384875.1. GTDB lineage: Bacteria > Pseudomonadota > Gammaproteobacteria > Burkholderiales > Burkholderiaceae_D > Noviherbaspirillum. The sequence goes on along the minus strand of DASVLM010000257.1, from coordinate 3,241 downwards.
ACTCGCGGGCCAGAATGAAGTGGGTGACGTTGCTGCGATTGATCGCCTCGCTCGAGGTGATGCGCTTTAACGCCACATCATCGGTCAAACGGGCGACCGTGCTGGTGCCGGTATAGGCATCGGCCATCACCAGATACGGCACCTTCTCCTTGAGCGGCAATACGTAGAAGTAGCCGCCCAGCAGCACCAGCGACACCAGCACGGCACCGCCTGCCACCGTCCAGGCGCGCCGCTCGCTGCGACGAGCCATGTCGGCAATCGTCAGCTCGAAGTCGACCGACCGGGCAACCGCCTCATCAATTTTCGGACTGGAAGTCGTCTTTTTTAACATTGCTTACGAACCTTGGGTAGATTTCGGCTCAGCGTCCGCTCGTTGCACGAGGATGCGCTTGTCGTCGACGGTGACGACGAGCTTTTGCGATGCATAGATATTGCTCAGGTCCTTCGCCGCGACCTGAATGTCGGGGGTGCGGATATCGGCCACCGGCAGGATCAGCGTAAAGTCGGAACCGAGTTGATAGTCCAACTCCAGGCCGCTATCGGTGGCCCAGCGCTTGAGCAAGGTGCGAAGCGTCAAATCCGTAGGGGATGCATAGAACAGATAAACCGGCGCAATGGGTATCTCGGTGGTTACCGATTGAAATCGATTGACCGGCACCCAAGTATCGCCAAAGTCTTTCGGCGCCGGCGCCCCGCACCCGGCAAGCCCAAGCACGGCAGACAAAGTCACACCCATCACAAGACGGTTTTGAAAAAAAACCGACATAAAAATTCCTTAAATTGAAAATGAATTAATTCCGCGTGCCGAACAAACCATCCCGCTTTTAAACCAAATGTCTACTTGGCGTGAGCCAAAGAGGCGCGCGCGGCTTGCATTTGTTCGTATGGATTGCCGATCTATTCCTGTTATCAAATTTGATTGCTTTAAATTATTTACCAATCTGCAACATCGTGACAGAATTGTCTCACGCAGTCAAGATCACGCAAGCGATACGTGAATATTACCAAGCGCATTCCGAACAGTTGACTTTTTGGGAAACATTCCTCATTCTGGCGTGTATTTTCGGCGCATGCTCGAAGGTGGCACATCAAGGTTAGCCTCTGTTTTCCCCTATGGTAGCGGCATCTTCGCGACCTCGTGGCTCGCTTCGCCGGAGTGCGGAGGCGCAACTTGCGTGCGAGCCGGAATTCGAGGACTCACCCCTTGAAATTCCCCCTAAGAAACCTTGACACCCCCGCACTCAATTGTTAAATGAAAAAATCTGCAAACGGCTTCATAGAGAGCTGTCATTGGTGCCGCGAGCTTCATTAAGACCACAAAATGTTGTCAAATAGCACAAAAAAGAAAACGGCGATTGACAGAAAATATTGTCCCGGTTATAACGCATGGCGTCGCCGCGGCCTCAAAAAGATACCAAAAGTATCAAAATTTTGTTGATTGATCGGGTGTGTACGTCGTTGCATTTAACGATATATATTTTTCAAATATCGAGAAATGCCAGTCGTGAAGAGGCGGCTTTTCAAGGGACAAGGTACCCGGCAAACTCCTCTCCGGCGTTGGGCTTGGGGATTCCGTAAAGGACGGATGAAGAAGGTTTTTTCAACACTAGCGCCAACGAGGGCTGAATGTACTATCTTTCCAGAATTGCGGTTTTTGCATTGATTTTGTCTGCTGGTGCTTGTTCTGTTCACGCACAAACACCTTCCACGCCTAGCCATCAAGGAGCATCAATGTCGTATGAAAATTCACCTTGGGCCAAAAACCCTCTGCCGCAGGAATTCAGTTTTGCCAGCCGGGACTGGTTCAAGGATGACGTGGACGATTCTGTTAATAGCACCGTTACAGTAAAAAAATTGGAATCGAATATTTACTCGATAACTTTCGATATCCACTCAAAAAATCTGAGCGACAAAACCTATGACGTCCAAGGTATGCATTTTTTCTCCTACCTTGTCATAGGTCGCCTCGTTCATCAATTGGGATACAGCAAATTCGTTCTCGGCCTGAAAAAAACTGAAGAAGACAAAGGCCTAAGTAAAAAACAGGTGATTTTTGTTGGAATGACCGGAGCGGCGGAAAAAGAGGACAAAGAGAGGATTTCCGCCTATAAAAGCGTGAATTTCGAAAGCGGTTTTGTTGATTTGCCCGCGGCCTCCGAGCTGCTTGGCAGTCCTGCAGTTAAACCAGAATATCTTTGGTAAATGTATTGGACAAAAAATGACAGACTATGCGACAGACTATAGCACCGACTATAGTACGGATCACCTTAGGTCTCGGTTGGCGCTCCAGGCCTATGAGGACAAGCCCCAAAACGTCGGCGACTGGCATGTTGTTGATCAAATACATGACGCAAAAACCAATTTCCAGGCTTACGCTTATGAGAACGAAAAAACGCATGAAGTAACCATTGCATACCGCGGATCGACCATGTCGGACCACGGCCACGATTGGACGCATGCCGACGTTGCCATTGCGGGCCTTAAGAAATGGGATCCGGCCTTCGACAAGGCATTGGAATTCACCGGCAAAGTCATTAAAGACCATCCCGGACAAACCGTCTCGGTGACGGGCCATTCGCTTGGCGGCTCCGAGGCCCAGCTTTGTGCGCAGATGTATGGATTGAGCGGTACGACTTTTGATCCCGGCGCAGTCGAACGATTGACGCACGAAAAAGAATTCAAGCAATTTGCCGGCGAACATGGATTGCCGGAGCATGGCAAGGGCGTGCCGGACAGCTTTAATAATTACACGGTCAATGGCAGCATCGTTTCGCACGGCTCCAATCTGATCAGCGATTTCGTCGGCAAGACGACCCCGATCAGCGGCGTCGCGGACCGCACCAAGGATCAGCAGGTCCACCCTCATTGGTATGATCCGGCGATCGTCAAGATCGTCAAGGAAGCGGACGACCTGGCTGCCCGTCATGACATGCATCGGATTGAGCGGATGTTCAATGACGCGGAGCGCACGCACAAGCTGGATCAACTTGGCGCCATTACGCCTGCGCCATCCGATAACGCACCGCAGTATGCGCGAAACAGCCGCGACAACGCCAGCGCGCTTACCGTGGAAACCGCATCCGCCCTCCCCGTCGATGCCGGCCGCAAGGAAACGACCGACCATATGCTCGCCGCGCTGTTGTCGGACGATTCCGCTGTGATGCATGCCGGAATAAACGCCGGCCTCAACACCAGCGCTTCGCAACAGAACCTCCAGCAAGCCGCCCAGCTCGCCCAAGCC
>DASVLM010000256.1:0-6945 GCA_036384875.1 Noviherbaspirillum sp. | reverse complement strand
CGACCGCTATCAACACTTGAAAGTACAGGGATTTGTAGTAAGGGCTTTTCGCTTTCACGCTCGTCTCCGTGAACAATTGTTTGGAATGGAATGACGCGGTGCGTCGGTATGGAGAGAGTGTCCTGCTTGCCTAGTGATTTGTATATTGCGAGTTTTTTTGTGATTGATGCACTCGCAGCATGAATCGCCTGATTGGGCCGGAAAGGATGGGTCGCTGGGAAAAATGCCGATGCGGTACCTCTCATTGATGCGGCGCTTGCATCAACATGACGAAACTATGCAATTCACAGTTCTCTTTTGTCTTTCTAATATGCGAGCCATGCATATGGGAAACCAGTTGCATCCTTATGCAGAAAAACGAAACAACATCGGAGAGAGACATGAAAAGTATTGCAAGATTGCTGCTGTCCGCTGCCGGCCTCGTGCTGGCGGTTCAAGTTCAGGCGGCCAACCCTATCGTGATCAAGTTCAGCCATGTGGTTGCCGAGAACACGCCCAAGGGCCGTGCGGCTGAAAAATTCAAGGCATTGGCCGAGGAACGCACCAATGGCCGCGTGAAGGTGGAGATATATCCCAATAGCCAGCTCTACAAGGACAAGGAAGAGCTTGAAGCGCTCCAGCTTGGTGCGGTGCAGATGCTTGCACCAATCACGAGCAAGTTCGGCCCGCTCGGATTCAAGGAATTCGAAGTACTCGACCTGCCTTACCTCTTCACCAGCAAGGAAGCCTTGCACAAGGTTACTCACGGACCAGTCGGTGCGGGAATGCTGAAAAAGCTCGAATCCAAGGGCATCGTGGGACTGGCCTTCTGGGACAACGGCTTCCGAGTACTGAGCGCGAACAAGCCGCTTCGCAAGCCGTCGGACATGAAAGGGCTCAAGATGCGGATCAATTCGTCCAAGATCAATGACGCGACAATGAGGTCGGTCGGCGCCATGCCCCAGACCCTGGCGTTCTCCGAGGTCTACCAGGCATTGCAGACGGGTGTGGTCGACGGCACCGAAGGACCGATCTCGAATCTCTTCACCCAGAAGCATTATGAAGTGCAGAAGTACGTGGTCGATACCGATCACACCTACAGCGGCTATGCCGTGGTCGTGAACAAGAAATTCTGGAACAGCCTGCCCGCCGATATCCGCACGATACTCGAAGGCGCGATGAAGGAGGCGACCGATTACAACAACGCGATGTCGGACAGGGACACCGTCGATGCCTGGAAGGCGATCAAGGCCTCAGGCAAGACGGAAATCTATAACCTTACTTCCGCAGAAAGGGATGAGTGGATCAAGGCGATGTCGCCGGTACAGGATGAAATGGCGGGTCGGGTCGGCAAGGACCTTGTGGCTGCGATCCGTAAGGAAGTCGCCGGGATACCGGCGAAATAGGGGAGATTCGAGAAGTGCTGGAAAGCGAATGCTCAAATTGAGCCCCAACTGAAAACCAACTAACCACCTGGCCGCGCTTTCCACGTGGCCTGCGTACGGGCTGCGTACGACACACGCAATGGCATGGATCTTGTATTAGCGGACGGAAACCCTTTACAAGAACAAGGAGACATCCATGCCAGATACATCGCTCGACGTGAATGCGCTCGTGCTGATCGCATTGCTGTTCGGCCTGCGCCATGGACTCGATGCCGATCACCTGGCGATGATAGACGGCCTCGCAAGACTGCAGGCGCGCCTGGGGCGGTTCCGCTTGTCGCGCCTGTGCGGCGTGCTGTTCTCCGCCGGCCACGGCCTTGTCATCCTGGTTGCCGCATTCATTCTTCAGCATTTCGGCGGCCGCATCGTGCCCGCCTGGCTTGAGCCGCTCGGCGCCTGGATTTCGATACTTTTCCTGTTCTCCGTCGGGGTCACCAATCTGCGCAATGCGTCAGAACACGGTGCGACTCCAGCGCCCACGCCGATCACGCGCTGGGCTTTGCAATTTCCCCTGCTGCACGCCCCTGTCGGCGCCTTCATCGTCGGCAGCATGTTCGCCCTCTCGTTCGATGCGATGTCGACCGCCGCCTGGTTCAGCCTGGCGGGGACCATGCATGGCGGGTCTGCCGTGACGGTCGCGCTTGCCTGTTTCTTTGTCGCGGGCATGGTCATTGTCGACGGCATCAACGGGCTGGTGATGGCGACGCTGATACGCCGCAGCGAATCGTTCGTCCTGCGTGCCCGGCGCCTGTTTGCGCTTCTGGTGGGATGCAGCGCGCTCGGCATGTCTTTTCTCGTCTTCGCAAAGCTCTCCTTGCCGCTGGTTGATAAATGGGCGGAAGGATACGAGTGCATGTTCAGCGCTTGCATCGTGGTGCTGCTGCTCGTGGGTTTCGTCATCGCGCGCGGCTACAACAAGACGCTGGCTCGTGCGACGTGAGATGAAGTGGTGCGGCGTCAGGCCATTTATCGGTGCAGTTTTATGAAGTACTGCACCAGAATGGCATGAGCGGCGTCGTCGGCGGCAAGCCGTTCGTCGAACAGCTGCGCCATGTGGCCAAGGATGCCAAGGCCATCATTTCCTGGGGCTGCTGCGCTTCAAGGGGCTGCGTGCAGGCCGCCAAGCCGAATCCGACGCAGGCTACCCCCCAGTACGGAAGCGACGCCTGTCCCGCTGCGGCGGATTGCATAAAGACCATTACAGCAGCCCAGGCCTCACTCAGGCAAGCAACCGCCCGAAGCGTACCACGGTCACGCCGGGTCGAAGTTGCCGCAGCGAAGGCATGACGAGCACGCAGTTCGGATACGGTGTCTTCACCGGCTCGCCGTCGCGCCAGCCAACCACGGCACCGGCTTCCGAGAAGGTTTCCAATCCGGTGTAGTGACCTGCAAAGCGGAAATCCATGCTGGAAGCGACTACCGGCTCGGTCACGCATACGACGCGCGAAGCGGCGGGCAGGCGCTGCAGCCAGTCGGCCGGCAGGTCGGCCGCATCCACGATCCCGTGCAGGGCGAGGAAGCGCGCCGTGACGTCTTTCGCGACATATGCCGCAGCGGCTTCCCAATGCTGCCCGCATTCGACCAGCAAGGCGCTTCGGATGCTGTCGGCATCGCCGAAGCCCGCATAGTCGCGCATGCGCCGGCCTTCCGGGTGGCCTTCATCGCTGATGATCCAGCCGGGCGTGCCCAGCTTGCGTGCCAGCGCAATGCTTTTGTCCAGCGGGCCGCACACCGACAGCGGCGCGCAGCGTTCGTGCATCGAGTGCAAGTCGAGCAGAAAGTCGACGGTATCGATCACGGGCCGCATCTCGCGCGCGCGTCGCAGCTCGGACGAGTCGCGCGATGCATCGTCGAGAATGGACGCGGTCCACAGGCGATTGAAGTCCTGGTCCACGAAGCGCGATGCGTCCGGATCGGCCGGGTCGAAGCGCTGGTAGGCATCGACATTGGCAAACGCCAGCGTCAACTTGCCCCTGCGCGGACGGATGCCGAGGTCGAGCAAGCCCTTGACGGCGATGGCGCCGCACACTTCGTTGCCGTGCGTGAGCGCGTTGATCATCACATGCGGCCCAGGCGTGCCGCTGTCGAAGGTGAACAGATAGGGGATGCCGGTGTTGCCGTCGGCGTAGGGCCGGATATCCGGGAAGTCGACTTCGATGGGATATTCGGGAAGCGAACGTTTCAATGTATTCATGGCAAAGGTTTCTTCAGTATCGATTGCCGCCTCAGGCGTTTTCCACGGCGGCGGCAATGGCCTTGCCCATGTCCGTGGTCGAGGCCTTGCCGCCGAGGTCGCCCGTGCGCGGGCCATCGAGCAGCACTTGCTGGATGGCAGCGAGGATCGCATCGTGCGCCTTGCGTCCGGCGTCGCCGCTGGTATCGAGGAAGTCCAGCATCATTGCGCCCGACCAGATCATGCCGATGGGGTTGGCGATGTTCTTGCCGTAGATGTCCGGCGCCGAGCCGTGCACCGGCTCGAACAGCGAGGGAAATTTGCGTTCGGGGTTGAGGTTGGCCGAGGGCGCCAGGCCCAGCGTGCCGGTGCAGGCGGGGCCGAGGTCGGAGAGGATGTCGCCGAACAGGTTGGTTGCCACCACCACGTCGAAACGCTGCGGCTGCAGCACGAAACGCGCGCAGAGGATGTCGATGTGCTGCTTGTCCCAGGCTACGTCCGGGTAGCGCGAGGCCATGGCGGCTGCGCGCCCATCCCACCAAGGCATGCTGATGGCGATGCCGTTGCTCTTGGTCGCCACCGTCACATGCTTGCGCTGGCGTTGCTGCGCGAGGTCGAATGCGAAGCGCAGCACGCGGTCGGTCCCGATGCGGGAATGCACCGACTGCTGCATCACCACTTCACGTTCCGTGCCTTCGTACATCACGCCGCCCACCGACGAATACTCGCCTTCGGTGTTCTCGCGCACGATCAGGAAATCGATGTCGCCCGGCTTGCGATTGGCGAGGGGGCAGGGCACACCCTCGAACAGGCGGGCCGGACGCAGGTTGATGTATTGGTCGAACTCGCGCCGGAATTTCAGCAGCGAACCCCACAGCGAGATGTGGTCGGGCACGGTGTCGGGCCAGCCGACGGCGCCGAAATAAATCGCATCCATGCCGGACAGTTTCGCCTTCCAGTCGTCCGGCATCATCTTGCCGGTGGCGGCGTAGTAGTCGCAGCTGGCCCACTCGATGTGGGTGAAATTGAGCTGGATGCCGAAGCGTTTTGCGGCGGCGTCGAGCACGCGCAAGCCTTCGGGCATGACTTCCTTGCCGATGCCGTCGCCCGGGATGACGGCGATGTTATATGAGTGCTTCATCATGAAGACCGATCCGTAAAAGTAAGGAAAGCCTGCCGCGGCCATGGGATGGGAAACGGCAGGCAGGTGGTCTTATGTTAGGCGGGGCTGGCCGGCGGGAATGTGCGTATCGCGGCCGGCAAAAGGAAGAAAATTGTGTTTTTGAGGGGCGTACAGCATGTTATGCGGCGCACCCCGCGCAGCTTACTCGTCGTGGGGCGAAAACAGCTTCTCGATGGGATAGTGGCTCTTGATGAAGGGTGATTTGATCACGATGTAGCTGAAGTACTTCTCGATGTTCACGCTTTTCTCCAGCACTTCCTCCACGATGGAGTGGTAGTGGGCCACGCTGCGGGTGACGAACTTGAGCAGGTAGTCGAAGCCGCCACTGACCAGGTGGCATTCCACAACCTCGTCGATATTGCGCACGGCAGTTTCGAACTTGACGAAGTCTTCGCGGCGATGGTCCGACAGCGTGACCTGCGTGAATACCATTTGCATCGTGCCCAGCTTTTCGAGCTGCACATGGGCGCCGTAGCCGGTGATGTAGCCCGCCTTTTCCAGTCGCTTGACGCGGATCAGGCAGGGGCTCGGAGACAGGCCGACGGCGTCTGCCAGGTCGACGTTCGTGACCCGGCCGTTGCGCTGCAGATGGCTGAGGATGCGGATATCGATCCGGTCGAGTTTGAGCGCATCAGGCATCATTTTGTTTTCCGCCGCTTTCTTGAAGTCGTCCGAGATTGTCAACCATGTTAGCAGGCGCCGCCGCCTTCGTACATCGGTGGCATCCCTTATCTGGCCCTTTCGGCAGGCAGGCCAAGCCGGTGCGCGAGCCGGCATGATGGCGGGCAAGGACCAAACGGTGCACTGCAACACAAGGCTTGGCATGTTAACGAGGGTGGCTTGGCGTTAGATTGCGCGGACGCGGCGCAAAATCATCGGAAATTGCATATTGGCGAAGGATTCGGCATTTTCTGCTGCACACCCGGTGCAATACTCAATTGCACCGGACGCCTGTAGCGAGGGCAGGCGCGCTCCGGATTCGACATTGGCATCTGGAGGAGACGCGCCATGAATATGACCATCAAATCGCGCCTGGTCGCGGTGATTGCATTCCTGTCGGTGCTGGCGGCCGGCATCGGCATCCTGGGCCTGCATGGCATGAACCGGTCCAATGAAGGTTTGAAGGCCGTGTATGAAGGCCGCGCGCTGGTACTGGAAGAGCTCTCGAAGATCGATGTGCTGTTGATGCGCAACCGGCTCTCGCTGTCGCTGGCGATTACCGACCCGATGGTGGACGTGAAAGCGGAGTCGGCGCAGATCGAGAAGAACATCGCCGAGATCGCCGCTACCTGGCGCACCTACCTGGCGGCCGGCCTCATGCCGGAAGAGAAGCGCCAGGCCGCCAAGCTCGCAGGCGAGTGGTCGCGGATGGATGCCGAGAGCCTGGTTCCCGCCGTATCCGCCCTGCGCGGCGGTGACGTGGAAGCGGCCAAGGCAGCGCAGGACAAGCTGCAGAAAGTGGCGCCCGCCGTCGTGCAGCAGCTCGAAGCCTTGCGAAAAATGCAAGTCGATGGCGCCCGCGAGGAATACGAACGTGCCGCCGCCCGCTATGCGGTGTTGCGCAACGTCGCAGTGGCAGCGATCGTGCTCGGCACGCTGGTTGCCGCGCTGTTCGGCTATTTTCTGATTCGCAATATCTATCGCGACCTCGGCGGCGAGCCGCGTTATGCCGCGCAGATCGTGCGCAGCATCGCGGCCGGCGACCTGACTGCGAAAATCGTGCTCATGAAAGAAGACAGCGAAAGCCTGCTCGCAGCGATGCACACCATGCAGCGCAATCTCACCCAGACCATCGGCCAGATCAACCACGCCACGCAGGCCATCGATGAAGCCTCCGAACAGGTCGCTTCCGGCAGCCGCGACTTGCGCCTGCAGACCGAGCAGCAAGTCTCGTCGCTGAAGGAAACCGCTTCTTCGATGAGCGTGATGGCATCGACCGTCAAGCAGAATGCGGAGAACGCGCGCGATGCGAACCGCTTCGTTGCTTCTGCCTCGGAAACCGCGCAAAAGGGCGGCGCTGTGGTGGCTGAGGTGGTCAACAAGATGGAATCGATCAATGCTTCCGCCAAGCGCATCGTCGACATCATTGGGGTGATCGACGGCATCGCCTTCCAGACGAATATCCTCGCCTTGAATGCAGCGGTGGAAGCCGCGCGCGCGGGCGA
>DASVLM010000255.1:0-3006 GCA_036384875.1 Noviherbaspirillum sp. | reverse complement strand
TGGTTGTCAATTAGGACAGTGCGAACTCTAGCGGACCATTGTGACAGGTTTATGACATAGCGAAGATCTCTGTCATAAATCTGAAAAAAAGGACGGTTTCCTGTCACAAGGCCGTCATATTTGCCACCTAGACTTGCCTTGATAAACATGGGAAAGACTTGGCTGCATGAATAAAAAGACAATATCAGGCGGCGAACCGGCGGGCATTTACCTGAACCGGGAATTGTCGCAACTCGCATTCAACCGGCGCGTGCTGGCGCAGGCCGAGGACAAGGACGTTCCCCTGCTGGAGCGCCTGCGCTTCCTGTGCATTGTCGGCAGCAATCTGGATGAATTCTTTGAAGTTCGGCTGGCCAGCCTGCTGGCACAGAACCGGATGGGCGGAGATACCTCTTTGTCCCCCAGCCTGGCAGATGCAATGGACCGCGCGAGCGTGGAGTGCCACGCAATCGTCGAACGGCAGTATGAAGTGCTGAACAATGAGATCCTGCCGCAACTCGCCGAAAACGGCATTCATCTGCTGCGGCACCAGGATCGCAACGAAGCACAGAAGGCATGGGTAAAAGCCTACTTCGAACAATCCGTGCGCCCGCTGCTGACGCCGATCGGCCTCGACCCCGCCCACCCGTTTCCGCAGGTAGTCAACAAGAGCCTGAATTTCATCGTGGAATTGTCGGGCAAGGACGCCTTCGGACGCGGCACCGGCATCGCAATCCTGAAAGCGCCGCGCGTATTGCCGCGCATCATACGCCTGCCGGATGAGTTGTCAGAAAAGAAAGGCGCATCCTTCTGCCTGTTGTCCTCCGTCATCCATGCTCACATCTCGGATCTCTTCACCGGGCGTGAAGTCGTCTCCTACTCGCAATTCCGTGTCACACGCAACAGCGACCTGTGGGTGGATGAAGAAGAAGTGAAGAACCTGCGGCAGGCACTGCAGAGCGAATTGCACAGCAGACAGTTCGGCTTCGCCGTGCGCCTCGAAGTTGCGCGCAACTGCCCTCCCCATCTCGCCGAATTCCTGCTGGAACAGTTTTCCATCGACAAGAGCCGCCTCTACGCGGTGGATGGCCCGGTGAACATGGTGCGCCTGCTGGAACTCATCAACAGCGTCAACCGGCCCGCACTTCACTTCCCGCCGTTCACGCCCGGCCTGCCGGCCAAGCTCGCCGCTGCGGATATGTTTACGCTGGCAAGAAAACAGGACATCCTGCTGCACCACCCCTTCCAGTCCTTCGAGCCGGTGGTGGAATTCATCCGCAGCGCAGCGGAAGATCCGAACGTGGTGGCGATCAAGCAAACCATCTATCGCACCGGGATGAATTCCGACCTGATGGAATCGCTGATCACTGCCGCCCTGCGCGGCAAGGAGGTGACCGTCATCGTGGAATTGATGGCTCGTTTCGATGAAGAAGCCAACATCAACTGGGCCGAACGCCTGGAACGCGTCGGCGCGCAGGTAGTGTACGGCGTGGTCGGACTGAAGACGCATGCGAAGCTGGCGCTGGTGCTGCGGCGCGAAGGCGGCGAATTGCGGCGCTACGCCCACCTCGGCACCGGCAACTATCATCCGACGACAACCAAGTTCTACACCGACTTTGGCTTGATCACCGCGCACCCGGCGCTCACCGCCGAAGTCAATGAAGTCTTCATCCACCTTACCAGCCTGACCAAGCCGAAAAAACTGCAGTACCTGTGGCTGGCGCCCTTCTCCCTGCAAAAGGAACTGATCAAGGCAATCCGTGCGGAAGCGGCGATCGCTCGTCAGGGGCGCCCCGCTCGCATCATTGCCAAGATGAACGCGCTGGTCGATGAATCAGTCATTCGCGCGCTGTATGCAGCATCGGCCGACGGCGTGAAGATCGACCTCATCGTGCGCGGTGCCTGCGGCTTGCGTCCGGGCGTGCCGGGCCTGTCAGAGAACATCCGTGTGCGTTCCATCGTCGGCCGCTTCCTGGAACACAGCCGCATATATTACTTTCGCAACGACCTGGCGCATGACGTCTATCTCGCAAGCGCCGACTGGATGAACCGCAACTTGTTCCGCCGCATTGAAGTTGCATTCCCGGTACTGGACAACTCGCTGAAAAAGCGCGTCATCAACGAGGGCTTGCTGCCATATCTGAAAGACAACGTCAACGCGTGGGAGCTGTCCGGTAACGGCATTTACCACAAGCGCAAGGCACGCGGAAAGCAGGCGCCTTTCAGTGCGCAGCAGTATCTCGCCCAGACCCTGGGCGCGCCAGGAGAGATCGACCAACCGGAGGAGAAGATCACATGGACCTCATCCTATGGCGCCACGCCGAGGCCGAGCCCGGCGATCCGGACAGCGAACGGGCGCTCACAGCCAAAGGCCACAAGCAAGCTGTAAAGATGGGACAGTGGCTGGACCGCCACCTGCCGCACAATTGCAGGATCCTCTGCAGTCCCGCCACGCGCACTCTCCAGACCGTGGAGGCGCTCGGCCGCAAGTTCAAAACCCATCCGTCGCTGTTCACCGATGCAACGCCACAAGACATCCTGAAAGCGGTGCACTGGCCCGACAGCCGCGAGCCGGTGCTGGTAGTGGGACACCAGCCCACGCTCGGACAGGTGGCATCCCTCCTGATTGCCGGCACAGTGCAAGACTGGACCATCAAGAAGGGACATATCCTGTGGATCGCGAACGGCAACAAGGAAACGCCGGCCGTCTATATCCGTACCGCGCTCGGCCCGGAATTCGTCGCGAAATGAGGTGAGCCGGCGCGTCAGAGCAGTAGCGATACCGCATGCAGCGCCAGCCCCACCAATCCGCCCACAAGCGTGCCGTTAATGCGGATGTATTGCAGGTCCTTGCCGACGTGCAGCTCCAGCTTGCGCGACATTGTGTCCGCATCCCATTTGCGTATCACCCGTGCTACCAGGTCGGCGATCATTTCGCGGCGCGAGACGATGGTTTCGGTCGCAAAGATGCGTATCCATTGGTTGAGCTTGGCTTGCACCTGCTTGTCTTGCAACAGGTCCCTGCTG
>DASVLM010000254.1:0-4438 GCA_036384875.1 Noviherbaspirillum sp. | reverse complement strand
CGGACCAGATATTCTCCGGCGCGCTGCCAGGTTTCTGCCGTGGGAACGTAGATGGTGGTCAGGCTCGGCCTCAAATGCCGGCTCCAGTCGAGATCGTCGAAGCCGACGACCGAAAGATCGCGCGGCACTGAAAACCCGCTGCGCTCGGCCTCGAGCAAAACGCCATAGGCAATGACGTCATTGCCGCACACCACTGCGGTCGGGCGCTCGTCGAGGCTGAGCAGATAGCGCGCCGCTTCGCGCGCATCATCGAGTGTGTAGGGCACCTCGACGTGCCATTGCTGTGGAAATTCAAGGCCGCCTTCGGCGAGGGCGCGGCGAAAACCGGCAACGCGCGCGCTTGCACGGTCGTTGTTGCGCTGGAGCGCGGAGACGATCCCGATGCGGCGGTGGCCAAGTTCGATCACATGCGAGGCGGCGCGATGGGCGGCTGCCTCGTTATCCGTGCCGACGCATGGATAGGGACGGTCGGGTTGATAGATGCCGACATTGATGAACGGCACGGCGTTATCGGCGAGCAGCTTGCGCAACGCATCGTGATGACAGTCGCCGCGTAGTACCAGTCCATCGACGCCGCGGCCGACAAGATTGCGCGCCTGCTGCAGTTCGATGTCGAGGTCGTAATTGCTGGTGGTCAGGAACAGCATGTAGCCGACCGAGGAGAGATATTTCTGCAGCGAGGCGATGCCACGCGCGAACATGGTGTTGTCGATCGTCGGCACGATCGCGCCCAGCGTGCGCGAGCGGCGCGATGACAGGATGCGCGCCGGTGCGTGCGGGATGTAGCCGACCGCCTCGATGGCCTGCGCAATGCGTGCCCGCAATGAAGCGCTGACCGCTTCGGGATTGTTGATCGCGCGCGAGACCGACGCGGTCGAAACGCCGGCGCGCGCGGCGACCGCGCGAATGCCCTGTTTCGACGATCTGAATGCCGGTGAATTCATCTCCCATCCGATGTAACGTTACAATTTTGTGCTACTTTGGTCGGCCGTTACGTTCGTATATTGAACTATAGGCCTGCATTTGTCGATTCTCTTGACAGAAATGATCTGGAGCTTACGCTGTAACCGTTTTCAAAAATGGCTCCGACGAGATAGCGGAGACCGGCCGGTCAGGGAGGAATTCAATGAAAGCCAGGATGCTTGCGGCGGGGATGGTGCTTCCAATTCTTGCCGTCACCGTCACCGTCGCCGTCTCGGCGGCACATGCCGCTGATTTCGACTGGAAGAAATTCCAGGGCAAGACCATCAACTTTCTGGCCAACAACAATCCGATTTCGCAGGCGTTGCTGACCCACAAGGCCGACTTCGAGAAGCTCACCGGAATGACTCTCAAGGTTGACGGCTATCAGGAACAGCAGATGCGTCAGCGCCTCGTCACCGTGATGAACGCGCATAGCGACGAGGTCGATGTCTTCATGACGCTGCCTTCGCGTGAAGGCCCGCAATTCGCGGCTTCGGGATGGTACGCCGACCTGACGCCGATGACGAAGAACGCCGTTGCCGGCGATTATGATTATCCCGGCTTGAGCCAGGCGCTGCTGAAGGCTGCGACCTATGACGGCAAGCTCACCAGCATGCCGATGAATATCGAGGGTCCGGTCCTTTATTACCGCACCGATATTTTCAAGAAGTGCGGCATCAACGAGCCGAAGACGATTGCCGATGTCGAAGCTGCCGCGAAGAAGATCAAGCTTTGCGATCCCGGCATTACGCCCTTTGTCTCGCGCGGATTGAAGCCCGCGCTGCCCTACACGTTCAGCAACCTGCTGCACAATATGGGCGGCAGCTACATGGAGAATGGCAAGTCCGCGTTGTGCTCGCCGAAGGACAAGCAGGCGCTCGAGACCTATAGCGGGCTGTTGCGCGACTACGGTCCGCCCGGCGTCGTCAACTACAGCTTTCCGCAGATTTCCGCGCTCTATCGCGCCGGCCGCGCCGCGATGGCGTTCGAGGCATCGAACGAATTGCGCACGGTGATGGAAGGCGGCGAGCGTCTGAAGGATACGACCCTGATCCCGTTCCCCGCCGGCGACGGCGGGCAGGTGCCGACGGCAATCGGCTGGGGCATGGCGGTCTCGGCCTATAGCAAGCAGCCTGAAGCTGCCTGGTATTTCGTGCAATGGGCGACAAGCCCCGCGGTGCAGAAGCTGTTGGCTGTGCAGGGCATCGCGCCGCCGCGTTCGTCCGTTGCCAAGGATCCCGGCTACCGCAAGTGGATCGACGAGCAGCCGGTGCGCAAGGAATGGCAGGCCGCACTCGACGTGTTGGCGGCGAAGGGCTCTTCCGAGGTCGGCTATCCCATCGTGGCCAATCCGGAGTCGCGGGAGTTCATCGGACAGGCCGTGCAGGATCTGATCCTGAAGCAGAAGACGGTCGACCAGGCCTGCGCCGATGCGGACAAGGCGCTCGACGCCCTGATCGCGAAGAAATGATGTTGTGGATGCTGGTCGCGCCGTCAGGTGCGGCCAGCGCTTTGTCGGAAAGAGCTACGTGTCTGACGCCGCGGTAACCCTGACGAAAGATCGGCAAAAGCTGGAACTGACGGCATTGTCGGCGCCCGCGGTGCTGTTCACCGTCGGCATGATTGCCTTTCCGGTGATCTATACGGTCTGGCTTTCCTTCCAGAGCTTCTCGTCGACCGGTCAGCAATCGTTCGCCGGCGTTGCGAATTATACCAGGCTCGTCTCCGATCATGAGTTCTGGAACGGGTTATGGGTGACGTTTGCACTCTATGTGCTGTCGCTGGTGCTGCAGCTCTTCTTTGGCATCTGGCTGGCGCTGGTGCTGTTCCACGCCAAGCGCCTGCCGGGCATCGTGCGTTCGCTGTTCATCTCGCCTTTCATGATGCCGCCGGTGGTCGCCGGCATGATGTGGCTCGTGATCCTCGATCCGTCGCTGGGTGCCGCAAACTACATCCTCACTTCGCTCGGCCTGCCGCCCTCGGACTGGCTGGCTTCCCCGACCTGGGTCATTCCGACGATCGCGCTGATCGATACCTGGCAATGGGCGCCCTATGTTGCGCTGATCGTGCTGGGCGGCCTGCAATCCCTGCCGCCGAGCGTCTATGAGGCCGCGCAGATCGACGGCGCTTCGCCGTTCAAGACGTTCCAGCGCATCACCTTGCCCTTGCTGTTGCCGACCATCGTCACCGCCACGATCCTGCGCAGCGTCGATCTCCTGCGCTTCTTCGACATCATTTACATCACGACGCAGGGCGGCCCCGGCAATGCCTCGAACACGCTGAACATCTATGGCTTCCGGGTCGGCTTCGAGTTCTTCAACATCGGTTATGCCGCGGCATTGATGCTGACCTTGACCGCGATCGTGTTCGGCGCGGTGCTGGCGTTCAATCGCCTGCGCAACGCCGTGGCATGGTGAGAGCACGCCATGGCCGATAACCGCATGGACGATCGCGCGATCCGGATCCTGAACACCATCCAGCTCGTGATCGCCTCCTTCATCATCCTGGCACCGGTGGTCTGGATGGTGCTGTCATCGTTCAAGCCGTCGTTCGAGGTGACAGCCTATCCGCCGACGCTGGTGTTCTCGCCGACGATCGAGAACTATAGGCAGCTGATGCAGACCACGCCGTTCTTCTCCTATGCGGTGAACAGCCTGATCGTGACGATTGGATCGTCGGGCCTCGGGCTGATATTCGGCATTCCAGCCGCGTTCGCGGTATCGTGGACGCGGATCTCCTGGCCGGCGATCCTGACCCTGGCGGCGCGCATGGCGCCCGGCACGCTGTTCCTGCTGCCGTGGTATGTGATGTTCCGGCAGGTCGATCTGATCGGCTCCTACACTGCGCTGATCCTGAGTCATGCGGTGATCACGCTGCCGATCGTGATCTGGATCCTGCTGCCGTCCTTCGACAATATCCCGCGCAGCGTGTTCGAGGCGGCGCAGGTCGACGGCTGCAGCGTCACGCGCATCCTGTGGCGGATCGCCTTGCCGCTGGTCGGTTCCGGCATTGCGGTCGCAGCGATCCTCGCCTTCGTGTTCTCCTGGAATTACTTCCTGTTCGCGCTGGTGCTGTCGAATGGCGACACCAAGACGCTGATTGCAGCCGCCTTCAATTTCGTCGGCGAAGGATCGACGTCATGGGGCGGGCTGATGGCGGCTGCGACCCTGATCGCGCTGCCGCCACTCGTTCTGGCGGCGCTTGTCCAGCGCTGGCTGGTTTCCGGACTGACGCTCGGCGCAGTCAAAGGTTAGGTGCTTACAATGAATGTCTCTCTGCGCTCCAATTCAATCATGCAGGCTGCGGTGTTCCATGGCGGCGATCGCATCACCATCGAGCGCGTCGCGATGCCGGAGGTTGCGCCGGGCGAGGTGCTGGTGCGCGTATCGCGAACCGCGCTGTGCGGTTCGGATTTCAAGCTCTGGCACAAGGGCGCAGAGTTCACCGCCGGCCACGAGATCTTCGGCGTCGTCGA
>DASVLM010000253.1:0-10021 GCA_036384875.1 Noviherbaspirillum sp. | reverse complement strand
TCCGACGTGCGCGCCAACACGACCCGCGCGATTCCGGTCGGCGCCGGCGGACCGGGGCAGGCCTACGAACTGGTCGGCCACAAGTATTTCGTGTCGGCGCCGATGTGCGACGCGTTTCTGGTGCTGGCGTATGCGCCGGCTGGCCTTTCCTGCTTCCTGCTGCCGCGCTGGCGTCCGGACGGCACGAAGAACCCGCTCCAGATCCAGCGCCTGAAGAACAAGATGGGCAACGTTGCCAATGCTTCGTCGGAAACCGAGCTGCGCGGTGCATGGGCGTGGATGATCGGCGAGGAAGGGCGCGGCGTAGCGACGATTCTGCGCATGGTGTCGATGACGCGCTTCGACTGCATGATCGGTTCTTCCGCCGGCATGCGGCAGGCTGCGGTGCAGGCGCTGCACCATTGCGCGCAACGTTCCGCCTTCGGCAAGCTGCTGACGGAACAGCCGTTGATGCAGAACGTGCTGGCCGACCTCGTCATCGAGAGCGAAGCGGCACTGGCCATGACGATGCGCATTGCCGGCGCGCTCGACCGCAGCGAAAGCAGCGATGCGGAAAAACTGCTGATGCGTATCGGCACCGCCGTGGGCAAATACTGGATCTGCAAGCGCACGCCGGGCCATGCCTATGAAGCGATGGAATGCATCGGCGGCAGCGGCGTGATGGAAGACTGCATCATGCCGCGCCTCTTGCGCGAATCTCCGGTGAATTCGATCTGGGAAGGCAGCGGCAATGTGCAATGCCTGGACATGCTGCGAGCCATGCAGCGCGAGCCCGGATCGCTGGAAGCCTACATGGCGGAAGTGAAGCTCGGTGCGGGAGCGAACCGACATCTCGACGCTTATGTGGCCGCACTCGGCCGCGAGTTCGCCGACCTCTCCGACATCGAATACCGCGCACGTGCCATCACTGAAAAGATGGCGCTGGCACTGCAAGGTTCACTGCTGGTGCGCTACGGAGACCAGGCGGTGGCGGATGCCTTCTGCGCATCGCGCCTGTCAGGCGAATCGAGCGGCCTCGTCTACGGCAATCTGCCGCGCGGCGTGGATTGCGCGTCCATCGTACGGCGCGCGACGCCTGCGGCATGATGAATACACGATCACTCCAACCGAAAACATTTCTTCAGGAGACGCAATTGAGCAACAAGGTATTCGTATCCGGCGTAGGCATGATTCCTTTCGCCAAACCGGGCGCCAGCGCGCCGTACCACGAGATGGGCGCTGCAGCCGTGCGCCTCGCTTTGCAGGATGCCGGCGTCGATTACATCGATATCGAACAGGCTTACGTCGGCTATGTCTATGGCGACTCCACCAGCGGCCAGAAAGCGCTTTACCAAGTCGGCATGAGCGGCATCCCAATCGTCAACGTCAACAACAACTGCTCCACCGGTTCGACTGCGCTCTTTCTTGCACGGCAGGCGGTTGCCAGCGGAGCGGCCGAGTGCGTGCTGGTGCTCGGTTTCGAACAGATGAGTCCCGGCGCGCTTGGCTCGGTGTTTGTGGACCGTCCAAGCCCATTCGATGAATTCGACGCTGTCACCGACAAGCTGGTCGGCATGCCGCAGATTCCGCTGGCGTTGCGTTATTTCGGCGGCGCAGGTTTGTCGCACATGAAGAAATACGGCACCTCGCTCAATGCCTTCGCGAAAATTCGCGCCAAAGCGAGCCGGCATGCCGCCAATAACCCGCTGGCCCTGTTCAAGAAAGTGGTGACTCCGGAGGAAGTGCTGGAAGCACCGGAGATCTGGCCGGGCGTCATGACGCGGTTGATGGCATGTCCGCCGACCTGTGGTGCCGCCGCTGCGGTGCTCGTCTCGGAATCGTTTGCCAAGAAGCGCGGATTGAATGCGCAGGTCTATATCGCCGGCCAGGCAATGACCACCGATCGCGCCAGCACCTTCGACACCGCCGACATGATGCGCGTGGTCGGCTACGACATGAGCCGCGAAGCCGCGAGCAAGGTTTATCGCGAAACCGGCATCGCTGCAGAAGATGTGGATGTAGTCGAGCTGCACGACTGCTTCGCGCAGAACGAACTCATCACCTACGAAGCGCTCGGCTTGTGCCCGGAAGGCGGGGCCGAGAAATTCATCAACGACGGCGACAACACCTACGGCGGCAAGGTGGTGACCAACCCGTCAGGCGGCCTGCTGTCGAAAGGCCATCCGCTGGGCGCGACCGGCCTCGCGCAATGCTATGAGCTCACGCAACAGTTGCGCGGCACGGCGGACAAGCGCCAGGTGGAAGGCGCGCGCATCGCCTTGCAGCACAACCTCGGGTTGGGCGGTGCCTGCGTCGTCACGATGTATCGCGCTGCTTGAGGAGAGGAACGGCATGCACACCACCTCGCCCTGGATGAATCCCGAACTGGAAAGCTTCCGCGATGCCGTGCGTCGTTTCCTCGAAGCGGAAGTCGTGCCGCATCGTGAACGGTGGAACAAGCAGCAGCATGTCGACCGCGAGTTATGGAACAAAGGCGGCGAGATGGGCATCCTGCTTGCCGACATTCCCGAAGCCTATGGCGGCTCCGGCGGCACGTTTGCACACCAGGCGATTGTGTTCGAGGAATTGAGCTACGCAGGCGATACCGCGTTCGGCCTGCATGTGCATGCGATAGTTGCGCACTACCTGCTGAACCAGGGCACCGAGGAACAGAAGCGCAAATACCTGCCGCGCCTGGCCAGCGGCGAGATGATTGCAGCGATCGCGATGTCGGAGCCGGGTGCCGGATCGGACCTGAAGGGCGTGCGCACCACGGCGCTGCGCGACGGCGACGGCTACCGCATCAACGGTTCGAAGATCTTCATTTCCAACGGCTACCTGGCGGACCTCATCGGGGTCGTTGCCAAGACCGAACCGGACGCCGGCGCGAAGGGTATTTCACTGATGCTGCTGGAGACACGCGACGCCGAAGGTTTCCGTGTCGGCCGTATCCTCGACAAAATCGGCCAGAAGGGTCAGGACACCTGCGAGCTCTTCTTCGACAACGTACGTGTGCCGCACGACGCGGTGCTGGGCGGCGTGGAGGGCAGGGGATTTGCGCAGCTGATGAACGAACTGCCTTATGAACGCACCATCCTCGGCGTTGCAGGTGTGGCGTCGATCGAACGCGCGCTGCGCCTAACCGTCGAGCATACCCGCGAGCGCAAGGCATTCGGCCAGCCCCTGATCGACATGCAGAACACACGCTTCGTGCTGGCGGAGGTCAAGACGGAAGCGACGGTGGCGCGCACCTTCATCGACCGCTGCATTGTCGACATGATCGAAGGCCGCATGGATACCGTGCTGGCCTCGATGGCGAAATACTGGATCTCGGATTTGCAATGCAAGTTGATCGACCGCTGCCTGCAACTGTTCGGCGGCTACGGCTACATGCTCGAATATCCGATCGCGCAGATGTATGCGGATGCGCGTGTGCAGCGCATTTACGGCGGCGCGAACGAGATCATGAAGGAAATCATTTCGCGCTCGCTGTAAACACGCCGGCAGTTCAGGGTTGCCAGGCCTTGGTAATCAGTGCCGCATTCGATCCGCCGAAGGCGAACGAGTTCGACATGGCGTAGCGAACGGGCACGGGCCGCGCCTCCAGTGCGACGTAATCCAGGTCAAGAGCGGGGTCGGCTTCTTCGAGGAACGCGGTGGGCGGCACGATGCCGTGCTGCTGGGCCTGCAGGGTAATGACAAGTTCCAGTGCGCCGGCGGCGCCGAGTGTGTGGCCGTGTACCGCCTTGGTTGAACTCACCAGCAAAAGCTTTGCGTGCTCGCCGAAGGCAAGCTTGATGGATTCAGTTTCGGCGGCATCCCCGGCGGCCGTCGCCGTGCCATGGGCATTGATGTAGGCGATCTCTTGCGGCGCGATGTGCGCGTCTTTCAAGGCGCTGCGCATGGCGCGAGCCTGTCCTGCAGGATCGGGCTTGGTGACGTGGATGGCATCGGTGCTGGTGCCATATCCGACGACTTCGGCAAGGATATTGGCGCCGCGCTCCTGCGCCGAGGACAGGGATTCCAGTACGACAGCCGCCGCGCCTTCGCCCAATACGAAGCCGGAACGGTTGCGCGAGAAGGGCTTGCAGGAGCGTTCCGGATGCGCCTCATCCAGGCGGGCAAGCGTGCGCAAGGCTTCCCATGCCTTGATCGAGCCGTACGTCAGCAGGCTTTCCGCGCCGCCGGCAAGCGCGCGTTTGCAATAGCCGGCACGCACCTGGCGGAACGCTTCGCCAATGGCATGCGCGGAAGAAGCACAGGCAGTCGAATAGGTAAGCGAAGGCCCACGAAAACCGGACTTCAATGCCAGCAATCCCGCCGCGCCGTTGGCCATGATGCCGATGATGGAAAACGGGCGGATGCGATCCTTGTCCTCATGGAGCAATTCCATATACGAACGCTCCAGCGTGACCGCGCCGCCGAAACCCGTTCCCCAGAATACCCCGGATTCTTCCAGGTCCTGCTCGCTCAACTCGGCAAGGCCGGCATGCGTCAATGCCTCGGTCGCCGCTTTCCATGACATGTGCGCCACGCGGTCGAACATGCTCGCTTCTTCGCGGCTGAGTCCGGCGTCGAAGGCGGGTGCCTGCGCGGCGATGCGGGTGGCGAGCGGTGCAGGCACGCCGGCGGGCAATTCGCTGATGCCGGAGGTTGCGGCAACGGCCTGCTCGAACTGGCGTTTTGCACCATCTCCCAGTCCGGAGAGCGCGCCCAGTCCGGTGATGACGACACGTTCCGTCATGGCCTTAAGCGCCGGCTGCCTTGGCTTTTTCGATCAGCTGCGCGACCTCGCCCAGCGTGGCCAGCGGCGCCTGGTCGCTGTCGAAGCGCACTTCGAAATGATCTTCCAGGTCGAACATGAGTTCGATCTGCGCGAGGGAATCGATGCCGAGGGATTCGAGGGTGGTATCGGGCGTCAGTCCGGAGGTTGGAACGTGCAAGCGTTCGGAAATGACATTTTGCAGAGCAATGAATAATTCAGACATAAACCGGTCAAGTAAGAGCTTCAGACATCGCCGCGAGCCTTGCCAAGCTCCCGTTCCAGCAATATACGCTGGTTATCCCTGTGCAACAGCATTTCATAACGTGACTGCGCCACACGCAACAGCAATTCGTTCTGGTAGCGCACACGCTGCAGATACTCCAGCGTTACGGTAACGAGCAGGCTGCTGAGGACGTAATTGCCGAGGAATAGCGTGTCGTACCAGCTGAACTCGGCAAACCTTCCATAGGGTTCGACGAAATAATAATTACCGAATACCAGGCCTGGCAGCATCACCAGCATGCCCGGTCCCGCACCCAGGAAAAACGTGACGACATAACTGCTCAGGAAAAAAAACTGGTAGGGGTAGAACTTGCCGAGAGCCGGATGCAATACCCATCGCAATCCGAACACCGCAATGAAGACCGCCGTCGCAATCAGGTAGCATACGGGTCGGGACAGCCTGCACCAATGTGCGGCGTTCTTGATTTTCATGGTTGGTTATCCCCCCCAAATACACGCATGGATTCTACCTCACCAGCCGGCGCAATGAAGAGCAGCCACACCATCGTTCTATTCCATGGACTGTGTGCGACGCCCCTGGAACTTGCTTTTCTTGCAAGCCATTTGCGCCAGGCCGGCTTTGCCGTCGAAACGCCGTCGATCGAAGGCTATGCCTATGGCGGCCCTGCGACTCGTTGGAATGAGTGGCTGGCACAGGCAACCGATATCGTGCGCAAGCTGCAGCAGGAGCGCGAGGGTGGCGTATCGGTCGGCGGTCTGTCCATGGGCGCCACGCTGGCGTTGGCAGTAGGCGCGGAAATCGATGACATCGCGGGCATTGTCGCCTTGTCCACCACGTTGCGCTATGACGGCTGGTCCGTGCCGTGGTATCGCTTCCTGCTGCCCCTGTGCCACCGCCTCGGACTGGGCCGTTCCTACTCCTACCGGGAACGCGAGCCATTCGGCTTGAAGAACGAGCAATTGCGCGCCCACGTCAAAAAGGCGCTCGCCAACAACAAGGTGTCGGAAATCGGCGGCGACAGCTTTTCATCGGCCCATCTTGCCGAAGCGGATGCGCTGTGCCGCCATGTGAAGAAGACTTTGCCGATGGTGGATGCCGATCTGCTGGTCATCCATGCCGTCGACGATGAAGTGGCCAGTCCGCGCAATGCGGACATGGTCATGGAACGGGTGAGCTCCAGGAACAAGGAGGCTATCTTCCTTGGCAACAGCTATCACATCATCACCGTGGACAACGAACGCGAAACGGTGTGCGCGGAGGTCGACTTCTTTTTGCGCCGCATCGCGGCGAATCACGAAGGGCATTCGCACAAGAAGCTGTTTCCTGTCGTCTCGCCGGAGTGGGCGCGCTATCTGCGGCAGAAAAAGTGAACGGCCCCGAGTAACAGGCTTGGTTCGGTATCGTTGGGCGAGACCTCCGCAAGCACAAGGCTCATCGGCTTCCAGTGTCGCTGCCGAACTTGTCGAACCGCTTGCTGTACGACACATCCATGCCGCCTATCGCCCCGCCGCGCAACACGATCGACCAGTGGCGCGACAATTCATAGGTCAGCTTCAACACACCCTCGGCGCCGGTCAGGCTTTGTTCGTAGCCGACGACCAGGCGGTTGGAAATTTCCTTGCCCAGGCTTACCACCTGCTGCGTACCGAGGCCGTACTCGCTGCTGCCGATCGACAGCTTGTCGAGCCCGAAGCCCTTGGCGATGCGCGAGCCGCCGAACTTGTTGAGCAAGCCCAGCGCCGCATCCTTCGCTGCCGACTGCGCTTGCCCCGCGCCGGCGTCCGCCGTATCGCCGCTGCGGCCGAAGACAAGCCAGTTCAGTTTTTCCTGGTCCGGCACGTCGGGCTCGGACACTAGCTGCACGCGCGGCTGGCGCACGGTACCCGTCACTTGCACGCCGGCGGCGACGTCCTGCTGGCGGCGCATCGCCAGGATGTCGACGTTCGGATTGGCGAGCGGTCCCTGGAAATTGATCACGCCGTGTTCGACATCGAGCTTGGTGCCGAAAGCTTCATAGGTACCCTTGACGATGCGTACCGTGCCGAATGCCTGCGGCGCCTGTCCCGGCTCGCTTTTGACGTTCAGCGCGCCGCCCAGCAGCATGTCCGCACCGGAACCGGTGAAGCGGAAGTCGTCGCCGAGGTCGATATCGATGGAGACGGCCGGCGTGAAGGGGCCGGCTTTGTCTTTCGCGGCTGCTGCGGGCGCTGCGCCCGGCTTGAGCGCCACCTTTTCCTTGCCGCGAATGACGACCACATCGTCGCTCAGCTGTGGCGCGCTCTTTTCCGGCAGCTGGATGCGGGCCTTGTCCACGGTGAATTTGCCATCGACTTGCAGCCGGCCGCCGACGTTCGAAGCACTCGCTTGACCGGACACCATCAACTGGCGCGCAGGGTCGGCCAGCAGTTGCAGATGGTCCGCGATGATGGTGGCCGAAAGATCGGGGCTGCCGGGTTCGAGCGGCAGGCGGCCGGTGGCGCGTACGGTGCCTTCGCTGCCGTGAAGCACAAGCTGTTGGATCTCGACGATGTTGCTGTCGAGGTGGAGCTGTGCGTTGCCGTCGCGCAGGCGCACGCCTTGGTCATAGAGCGTCAGCGCAAGCTTCGTGGCGCTGGCATCGCCGGAGACGACGGGTGCCGCAAGCGTGCCGCCCACCGCGAGGTCGGCACTGATGCTGCCATCGAGCGCAACGCTGGGCCCGGCCAGCGAGGCGATGCGTTGCAGTTGCGGGATGTTTGCCTTGATGCGCCCGTCCACGGCGGACTCGGGCGTCGGCATCAGGCGTCCATCCACTGCTTGCAGCGCGACGCGGCCGGTCGCGGCAAGGTCGCCGATGCGGCTGGCTCCGGCCTGTGCATCGAGCCGGATCTCGCGACCTTGCAGATCTCCGCGCAACCGCAATGCATTCAACCCGAGTGCGCTTTCACGCGGGCCGCCGAACACTTTCACATCGCCGCTGCGTCGATCGACTTCAAAGAAACCGTTCGCGGTATCGCCCAGAGAAAAATTCCATCTGCCGTCAAGCACAAGGTCGGTGGAGAAAGGCGGTGCTGCGCCGGTGATTTCGCGTCGCAGCTCCAGCAGCTGGTGCACATCGAGCGCGCTGAACGCGCCTTCAGAACTGATCAGCTTGTCGTCGATACGGAAGCCCTTGAGATCGACGCGTGCCTGCTCCAGTGTCAAATGTGTAGCGCCGAGCACGATGCTTTGCGGCGCGACGCTCACCTCCAATGGCGCATCGAGCGCAAGGCGCGGGAAGCCGCGATTTTCCAGAGTGCGCACGGTGCCGCTCCAGGCGTAGCCCTGCGCTTGCTCGCGCAGGTTGCCGCGTGCCGCGAGCGTCAGCGCCAACGGCCTGCCGCGTAACTGGCCGTTGACGGTGGCGCTGATGGCGTGATCCGCATAGCTGCCGTCGATGGCGGCATCGAGCGTGGCAAGGTGGATGTCTTCGGCCTGCACATCACGCGCATCCAGCTTGAGCGTCACGCGTGCATCGGGTTGCCGTCCGGGCACTCCTCTTGTGTCGACTTGTCCGCCAAGGCTGGCGACACGGTACTGCCGGAACGCCAACTGGCTGCCGCGGAAGGTAGCGGCGACTGCGGGGCGTTCCACGCTGCCGCCCAGTTCGCCATCGGCCTGCAATTGGCCCGACAGGCCATAACCCAGCCGCGCCAGGGCAGGCGCATTGATGTTGAACTTGAGGCGCTCGCCGGGTTTGCCGAAGCTGCCGGCAAGCAGCAGCCGGTTGGCAGCGATCAAGAGTTGCACATTGCTGTCTTCAATCTGTTTGCCGGCAAGACTGAGCTTGCCGCTGCCGGTCATCGGCAGGCCGGCGTAGGTGCTGTCGCGGATGTCGAAGCGCAGTTTCGCATTCAGCTCAGGCTGCAGTGCGCCCTGCGCGTCGAAGTCCATATTGATGCGGGCATCGGCTGCTTTATCGGCGACAAACATCGCCGGGTTGAAATCGTCGAGGCTGCCGTGTACGTTGTAGGCGCGTTCGCCGGTTCGCGCCAGCGTGCCGTTCAGATGCAGCCGCGCGCTTCCCGCTTGCAGCTGCGCGTCGTTCAGCTTCACCTGCGCTGCGTCGATGAGTGCATCGGCATTGATTGCCAGCGCATTTCCTTGCAGCTTCAGTGCGATGTGCTGAGTACCATTGGCGAGTTCAAGATCGAGAGGGCCATCGAGCTTGGTCGGCTTGAGCTTGGCGTGAAGCGCATGCAGGTCGAGCGCTTTCGCTTGCAGATTGAAATGGCCGTTGCCGCCTGCCTGCATTTCGCCGGTGCCTTCCAGTGTGGCGCCACCGGGCAGGGTCGCCTGCAATTGCTGCAGTTGCTGTTGGCGCGCGTCGAGGCGCACGTCGGCACGAGCGGAGACGAGCGGCAACAAGCCGCGATCGATCGTTCCCGGCTGCGCATTGCGAATCGTGACCGGGCCGGTCAGCGTCAATTGCTCCGCGTCTGCGGACGCCTTTCCAGTGTTGGCGTTCTCCAGCGGAGCAAGTGCGGCCTCGATGTCGAGCGCGGCTTGCGGCGCAGAGGCGACGAATGCCTGCGGGTTCAGCGCATGCACCGACACCTGCGCGCGATGCAAGGGAACGGCGGCAAAGGGCGTCGCTTCAATATTCGCCTGGCCGGATAACTTGTCGCCGGTCGCGTGCAACTGCACGTCGAGCGCCTGCAGGGTGCCGGAGAGGGCGGTTTCCAGGCGATATGCCTCATTGCGCCAGCTGCCGTGCAGGTTCGCATTGCCGCGGGTTGCAAAGGGCCGCGTGCCGTCGAGTTGCAGGCGAGCGTCGGCGACTCCCCAGGGCGTGGTGGCGTGTCCGAGGGTGAGCGTGTGATGCACGCCGTCCGATTGCGCCGAGAGGGCGATGTCGTCAATGGCAGTGGTACTGCCTGTGCGATGAAGGAGCAACTTCTTCACGGTGGCTTCGCGCAGATCGATGGCCAGCGGCAAAACGATCTGCTGCGGCAGCGTTGCCGGTTGCTGCGATGTGGAGACTTGCGTGTAGTCGATCGTGCCGATGCGCAGGT
>DASVLM010000252.1:0-9235 GCA_036384875.1 Noviherbaspirillum sp. | reverse complement strand
GGCAAGCGGGCCTTGCTGGTCGACCTAGACTCGCAGTGCAACTCCAGCCGCTACCTGCTTGGCGACGCAATGCAGGAAGCGAAGCCGACGCTGGCCGATTACTTCGAGCAGACGCTGGCATTCATCGTATACCCCAAACCTGCGACGAGTTTCGTCCACCCTACTCCGTTCGAGAACCTGTCGCTCGTACCCTCTCATCCTGCAATCGGCGAGCTGCAATCCAAGCTGGAATCGCGCCACAAGATCTACAAGTTGCGCGACATGATGAACGAGCTGGCCAAGGAATACGACGAGATCTATCTCGATACGCCGCCGTCGTACAACATCTTCACGCAGTCGGCGTTGATCGCAGCCGACAGTTGCCTGATTCCATTCGACTGCGACGACTTCTCGCGGCAGGCACTCTATACGCTGATGAACAACGTCGGCGAGATTCGCGCCGACCACAATGCGCGTTTGCAGATTGAAGGCATCGTGGTGAACCAGTTCCAGGCGCGCGCCAGCCTGCCGCAACGGCTGGTGGACGAATTGAAAGAGGAAGGTTTGCCTGTCCTCGACAGCAAGCTCTCCAGCTCGATCAAGATCCGCGAATCGCACGACCGCGGGCTGCCGATGATCCATCTCGATGCGAAGCACAAGCTGAGCGTCGAATATCTCGCGCTATACAAGGAACTGATGGAACTGAGCTGACACTCCCTCTCCTTCCGGAAATTCGCCAGCCTGCATCGAAGTCTTCTTTCCTCGCAGAACGGATTTCCGGATGCCTGCAAGCATGCACGTCGAACACGGCCTGACGCATGTCAGGCCGCAGGAATCTTTTCCTATAACCAGAGGTCTATCGGGCGTTGCACGAACATCATCACTGTCGGCGGTTCTCGCAGAGCCCGTCCAAGAAGGCATCTGACGATTGTCTCAGGAGAAATGCGTGGTCCGGTGTATCGCTGCTGTCTTCCTGTTCGCTCTGGTTATGCTCGGCCTGACGGCGCGGGCGCAGACGGCATCGACAAATGGTACGCAGGCGGGCACCCAAGCGCCGCCAAATACAATCCAGGAAAGACTGCGCGCCTGTGCCTCCTGTCATGGCCAGGCAGGACGCGGCATCAGCAACGTTTACTTCCCTCGCCTTGCCGGCAAGCCGGCCGGATATCTCTACAACCAGCTGATTGCCTTTCGTGAAGGCCGGCGCAAGTATGCGCCGATGAATTACATGCTCGCTTATCTGCCGGATGAATATCTGGAAAAGATGGCGCAGTACTATGCGGCGGAGCCCGTCCCGACCGAGAACACCGCGCCGACGAACGTAGCGCCGCAGATCCTGCAACGTGGTAAATCGCTCGTCACGGCTGGCGATTCAGGACGACAGATTCCTGCCTGCATCGCCTGCCACGGCCCGACGCTCGGCGGACGCGAACCCGGCATTCCCGGCCTGTTGGGATTGCGTGAGGATTACATCAGCTCCCAGCTCGGCGGCTGGCGCTACGGCACGCGCACGGCACTCGCACCTGACTGCATGCAACTGATCGCCGCCCGGTTGACGGAAGCCGACGTGACTGCCGTCTCGGCGTGGCTGTCGAGCCAGCCGGTACCGCAGGGCATCCGCCCGTTGCCGCGATCCAATGAAAAACTGCCGCTTGCCTGCGGCAGCCAAAAGTGACGGGAGAAGCACGGTGGCGCTGACGATCCGACCCAAGCATGTTCACATCCTCGGCGCTGTCGTGCTCGCAGGGTGCGCGCTTGGGATATCGGTGCCATCCCATGGGCAAACCCGTCCCATGCAACTGCCGGCAGCGAGCAAGAACCAGATCGAACGCGGCAAGTATCTCGCGCAGGCCGGCGACTGCATCGCCTGCCACACGGTGCCGGGCAAGCCGGTTTTTTCCGGCAATCGCGCGTTGCCCACGCCGTTCGGCACGCTCTATGCACCCAACATCACGCCAGATCCCGACACCGGCATCGGCCGCTGGAGCGCCGCCGAGTTCTACAACATGATGCACACCGGCCGTTCGCGCGACGGCAGCCTGCTGTATCCCGCCATGCCGTTCGCGTCGTACACCAAGGTCACCCGCGAAGATTCCGACGCGATCTTCGCCTACCTGCGATCGGTGCCGGCGGTGCGGCAGCCGAACCGGCCGCATGAATTGCGCTTCCCCTACAACAACCGCAGCTTGCTGATCGGCTGGCGCACGCTGTATTTCCAGGAAGGCGAATACCAGCCGGACAAGAGCAAATCGGCGGAATGGAACCGGGGTGCCTACCTCGTGCAAGGCCTCGGCCATTGCGCGATGTGCCATACGCCGATCAATGCACTGGGCGGATCGTCGCAAGCAAAAGCATTCCAGGGTGGATTGATTCCGATGCAGAACTGGTACGCGCCCTCGCTCACCTCGAACCGCGAGGCCGGCCTGGGCGAATGGGAAATGAAGGACATCGTGGACCTGCTGCAAGTCGGCATCTCGCATCGCGGCGTCGTGTACGGACCGATGGCGGAAGTCACCTACAACAGCCTGCAATACCTGAGCGATGACGACGTGCGCGCGATGGCGGTCTACTTGAAGAGCCTGCCTGATCGGGAGAGCGCCGCGCCCCCCAACCAGTTGCCGAACACGCCGGCGACAGTGCAGGTGTTTTCCGAAGGTCGCCGCGTCTATGAGGCGAAGTGTTCGGTCTGCCACGGCAACGACGGCAAGGGCATGCCGCCGCATTATCCGCCGCTGGCGGGCAACCAGTCGATCGAAATGGAGTCCGCCGTCAATCCGATTCGCATGGTGCTCAACGGCGGCTATCCGCCGGGTACGCGCAAGAATCCCATGCCCTACGGCATGCCGCCGTTTGCGCAGGAGTTGTCCGACAACGAGGTGGCGGCGGTCGTCACCTATATCCGCACTGCCTGGGGCAATCGCGGCGCACCGGTGACGCCGGCCGACGCCAATGCCTTGCGGACTGCCACGATGGAGTAAGCCATGATCTACGAACCGGGCGACACCAGTATTGCTACGCCGGATGTCAACCAGGAACAGGTCGACGAGATCGTCAGCCGTGGGCCCGGCGGCGCGATTGCCCTGGCCGGCATCGCGACGGCGATCGTGGTGGCGATCTGGTTTGCCTTCTATTTCCTCGTCTTCGTCCCGAGAGCTTGAGCGCATGGCTACCGGACCCATCAATCACAATGCCGAGGCCGTTGCTGCGCGTGCCGAATTCCGCTGGATGCTGGTGGTTGCCGGCGTCATCGGCCTGCTCATGATCATGATCGCCTTCACCACCCTGCACTGGGCCTTCATGCCGACCAAGCGTATCGAGACCGTGAATCCTTCCACCCTGCATCTCGAAGGCGAGTTCGTCGAAGCCAATCTCGGTTCGGCAGTGGAGCCCGACGGTTCGGTGACGGTGCGCGTCGTCGGCCAGCAATACTCCTTCACGCCGCAATGCATCGTGGTGCCCGACCACACGCCGGTGACGTTTCGCGGCACCAGCGCCGACGTCATCCACGGCTTCCTCATCAACGAAACCAACGTCAACGTCATGCTGGAGCCGGGTTACGTCTCCACCTTCGAGACCACCTTCAAGCAACCGGGCGACCATGTCATGCCCTGCCATGAATATTGCAGCGTCGGCCATGCCGGCATGTGGGCGCGCGTGAAGGTCATCGACCGTGACAAATTCTTCCAACAGGCACAAACGGCACGGAGGCAGACCTGTGTTCAACAGTAGAAAGCTGGTACTCGCCCATTTCTGGCTGGCCTTCGCCGCCTTCCTGCTCGCCTTGCTGCTGGGTGAATGGCAGATGTACGTGCGCAGCCCGCTGTTCCCCGGCCTGAGCAATCCGGAACTGTATTACCGCTCCGTCACCGCGCATGGCTCCGCCATGGCTTACGTGTTCCCGACGCTGGTGGCGATGGGCTTCGGCTATGCCATCGTGGAACTGTCGCTCAAGCGCCCGCTGGCCGGATTGAAATGGGCATGGCTGGGATACGCGCTGCTTATCGTCGGCACGATTACGGCAATGGTGCCCGTTGCGCTTGGCCGCGCGTCGGTGCTCTACACGTTCTACCCGCCGATGATCGCCAATGCCTTCTTCTATATCGGCGTGGTGCTGGTGGTGGTGGGCTCGTGGATCTGGGTGGCACTGATGTCGATCAACCTGAGGCTGTGGAAGCGCGACAACCCCGGTGTGCCGGTACCGCTGCCGATGTTCGCCAACGTCGCCGGCGCTTATCTGTGGGCATGGACCTCGGTCGGCGCCGCGCTCGAAATCCTGTTCCAGATCCTGCCAGTGGCGCTCAGATTCAAGTCCACCATCGATGCGGGCCTCGCGCGC
The DNA here is from genome assembly GCA_036384875.1 of Noviherbaspirillum sp. Lineage (GTDB taxonomy): Bacteria > Pseudomonadota > Gammaproteobacteria > Burkholderiales > Burkholderiaceae_D > Noviherbaspirillum. The sequence goes on along the minus strand of DASVLM010000252.1, from coordinate 4,920 downwards.
GTGCTGTTCTCATGGACATTGCACGCCATCGTCTATTTCTGGCTGTTTCCAGCCTACATCGCCTTTTACACGCTGGTGCCGCGCGCCATCGGCGGCCGGCTCTACAGCGACATGATGGGACGCGTGGGCTTCATTCTCTTCCTCATCTTTTCCATGCCCATCGGCATCCACCATGTATTCCAGGACCCGCAGGTGGGTGAAGGCTTCAAGTTCGTGCACGCCATCTTTACCGCGATGGTATCGGTGCCGACCCTGCTCACGGTCTTCACCATTACGGCCTCGGTGGAAATTGCCGCCCGCCTGCGCGGCGGCCGTGGCGCGCTCGGCTGGCTCAAGGCCCTGCCCTGGCATAACCCGATGATGCTGGCGGTCGCCTTTTCCTTCATCCTGCTGGGATTCGGCGGTGCGGGCGGCATCATCAACATGAGCTACCACCTCGATTTCACGGTGCACAACACGCAGTGGATCACCGGCCACTTTCATCTCATCTTCGGCGGCGCGATCGTCATCATGTACTTCGCCATCGCCTACGACCTGTGGCCGCATCTCACCGGCAAAACGCTTGCCAGCCTCAAGCTGATGCGCTGGCAATTGTGGCTGTGGTTCATCGGCATGATCGTCGCGACCTTCCCCTGGCATTACGTCGGCATCCTGAGCATTCCGCGGCGCATGGCTTATTTCGATTACACCGATCCGGCCATTGCACCGCAGGCACTTTCGGTGACCATAACCTTCTTCGGCGGCCTGCTGCTAGTGGCATCGGGCATCCTGTTCGTGATCGTGCTGCTGCGCGGGCATGCGGGCGAGCGCGTGACACTGCCTGAATTTCGCTTCAGCATGGCGGTACATCAGCCGGCGCGCGTGCCGGTGGCGCTCAACAGCTTTGCGCTCTGGATTTCGCTGATGATCGCGCTGACGGTGGTCAACTACGGATATCCGATCCTCAAGCTGGTCACCACGAACGCGGGGTCAGTGCCCGCGGTGCCGGTAGGAGTAAAGCAATGAACGGCGAGCACCTGTTCTCTCCGAAGAACCCCTGGTTCGTCGGCTCGGTGGCCGGCATCAGCGGTTTGCTGATCGTATCGTTGCTGATCGGTTTCATCTGGGTGCCGAAAGGCCAGGCACGCGGCGACATTGCCGGACTGTGGGAATCGATCTGCCGCGCAGCCGGCGCTCCCGGTGGGCGCGCCGCGACGCAGGATGTGGTGAGCAAGGCGCCGGCGAGCGACGTCATCGTCGTGCCGCGCATGATTGCCACCGACAAGGTTTCGGTAGGACGCGGCGGCACGCTGGCCTTGCGCTGCACGATGTGCCACGGTGCGCGCGGTACGAGCGGCGCGGGCACCCCGAACCTTGCCGGCCAGAACGCGGAATCGACCTACAAGCAGTTGCGCGACCTGCAATCCGGGCATCGCCAAAGCGAAATCATGGCGCCGCATGCGCGCAACCTGAGCGATCAGGAGATGCGCGATATCGCTGCCTACTATGCGTCATTGCCGCGCCAGAGGCCACCGGCCAATCTTGTCGAGCAGTTGCGCGCGCCGCGCATCGTGCAGATCGGCGCGCCGATGCGCAAAGTCGCCCCGTGCGCTTCCTGCCACGGCGGCAGCGAACGCAAGACGGCAACACCGCTGCTCGATGGCGAGCCGGCCGCCTATTTGCACAACCAGCTCGTCGCTTTCGCCAACGGCACCCGCGCCAACGACATCGACGGGCAGATGCGCAACGTGGCGCGCCAGATGACACGGGAGGAAATCGAAAACGTGGTGCGCTACTACTCGCAGCGCTGACCTGCCTCACCAGCTCCTGTAACTGCGCATGCAATCTCACTCAATCGCGCTCAGCCACGTGACAAGGGCAGCGTCTTTTCTTCCAGCGCCAGGCGCGCCATGATCTGCGACACATGGGTAAGGCCTTGCGGGAAATTGCCAAGCATTTGGCCCTGCCCGACATCGAATTCTTCCGAGAGCAGCCCGACATCGTTGGCGCATTGCACGGCGCGTTCGTAATAAGCGCGTGCCAGGGTGTCCCTGCCCTGCGCAGCAAGGCAGGCCACGAGCCAGAACGTGCATGGCAGGAAAGCGCCTTCCTTGCCTGGCAGACCGTCGGGCGTTGCATAGCGGGCCAGCAGCCCATCCCTTTCCAGGTCGGCGATAACCGCCTCCGTGGTGCGCATCATGCGCGGGTCATCATGCGCAATGAAGCCAATGCGTGGAAGGAGCAGCAACGCCGAATCGAGGTCAGAGCTATCGAAGGCTTGCACGAAGATGCCGCGTTCCGGGTCATAGCCCTGCCGTTCGACGGTGGCGCGGATCTCGTCGCGGGCAGTGCGCCAGCGTTCCAGCGGTGCGTCGAAACCGCACTTCTCGCACAGTCGAATGCCGAAGTCGACGGCCGACCAGCACATCGCCTTGGAATGCACATAATGCCGCGGCTCGCCCCGGAATTCCCAGATGCCGTGGTCGCGGTCGCGCCACTTGGCGCAAGTGGTATCGACCACATCGGTCAGGAACTCCCAGTACGGCGCATCGATCTCGTGCCCGCTGTGATACCAGACCCAGGCCAGCTCCATGATTTCGCCATAGACATCCAGCTGGTTTTGCTCGGAAGCCTTGTTGCCTGCGCGTACGGGTTTCGATCCACGATAGCCTTCCAGCCAGTCGAGCTCTACTTCCGTCAGTCGGCGCTTGCCGTCCACGCCGTACATGATCTGCAACTGACCGGCACTGCCCGCCGAACTGCGCTGAACGAAGCGCATGAAACGCTCGGCTTCAGTTTCGTAGCCGAGGCGGTAGAGCGCGCGCACGATGAACACCGAATCGCGTACCCAGCTGAAGCGGTAATCCCAGTTTCGCACGCCGCCCATGGCTTCAGGCAACGACGTCGTCGGTGCTGCCGCGATGGCGCCGGTACGCTCCACCGTCAAGGCTTTGAGCACGATGGCGGAGCGCTTCGTCTGCTCGTCAATCGATTCGCCGTCTTTCATGGAGTAAAGCTGCTGCGACCATTGCCGCCACGCATGCAAGGTACGCTCCAGTGCGATGTCCGCCTGCATGGGTGGCAATGCGTTGTCGCGCAACAGGCGAGCAAGGTGTTCCGGACGCAGAAAGGCGATCTCCAGGCGCAGCCGCTGGCCGGCCGTCACCGAGAACGATGCAGTCAGGTTGCTGCGGTCCGATATGTCGGCGTCGATGTCGGTGCGAAACACCAGGCCCTTGTTGCCGCCGACGGCACTGAACAAGCCATCTTGATGCTTGCGCACATGGGGAATGATTTCGCCGAAATCCAGGCGCGGACACACTTCGAGCGTGAAGGCAACTTCCCCGCGCACGCCATCCACCAGCCTGACAAGGCGCAGGTCTTCGCCGTCCGCCCCCATCGACAGGAAGTCAGTGACACGCGCTTCCCCGCCCCCTGTACGGTAATGGGTCTCCAGGACCATCGTGTCTTCGATGTAATGGCGTGTCGCTTCCGCTGCCTCTTCGCAAGGCGCGAGCGTGCAATGCCCGCCCTTGTTCCAGTCAAGCAGTCGGCCGAAGCAACTGTCCGAATCGATTTCCGGCATGCAGCACCAGTCGATGGAACCGGTGCGCGAGATCAGCGCCGAGCAATGGCAGTTTCCGATGTAGGCGTAATCGTCGATGGAGGGATAGTGTTGGCGGGATGGATTCGTCATGGCAAGCGATATGCATTGGGATGATCGGAATATTGCGGGCTTGCCAATCTGACCGGAAGAAAGGCTTCCGGTTGCATGGCATGGCGAGGCTGAATTTTTTACCGGTGCTCTGTAACCCTTGCCAGGCGCCGCGCTCATCTCCTCCAAGCATTGCCTGCGGAAGCCGCAAGGCGAGCGGGCGGCAATCATATTTGCCCAAATACGCTTGGCATGTCCCTTGCGACTCCGGGTGCGAACAAACATCACGGGAGACCATCATGGCGGACACTGTTGGCGATTTCTTGTTGAAACGGCTCGCGGCCTGGGGCATTCATCGCATCTATGGTTACCCGGGTGACGGCATCAACGGCATCATGGGCGCCTTCGGCAGGGCGGAATCGGGCATCGAATTCATCCAGACGCGCCACGAGGAAATGGCGGCATTCATGGCATGCGCGCATGCCAAGTTCACCGGCGAGGTCGGCGTCTGCATGGCGACCTCCGGGCCCGGCGCGATCCACCTGCTTAACGGTTTGTACGACGCGAAGATGGACCACCAGCCGGTGGTGGCGATCGTCGGCCAGCAAGCGCGCGCCGCGCTCGGCGGTCATTACCAGCAGGAAGTGGACCTGATATCGCTGTTCAAGGATGTGGCCCGCGAGTTCGTGCACATGGCAACAGTGCCGGACCAGGTGAGACATCTGGTCGACCGCGCAGTACGCATCGCGCGTGACCAGCGCACCGTGACCTGCATCATCTTCCCGAACGACCTGCAGACGATGGACGCGGTGGACAAGCCGCCGCGCCTGCACGGCACCGTGCATTCCGGCATTGGCTATACCGGGAGCCATCCGATGCCCGGCAAGACCGACCTGCAGGCGGCGGCGGAAGTCCTGAACGCTGGCAAGAAGGTGGCGATGCTGGTCGGCGCAGGCGCGCTGGGTGCCACGGATGAAATCATCGAGGTTGCCGACCTGCTCGGCGCCGGCGTGGCCAAGGCGCTGCTTGGCAAGGCGGCAGTGCCGGACGACCTGCCCTTTGTGACGGGCTCGATCGGCCTGCTCGGCACCAAACCAAGTTGGGACATGATGAACGAGTGCGACACCCTGCTGATGGTCGGCTCATCGTTCCCCTATTCCGAATTCCTGCCCAAGGAAGGCCAGGCGCGCGGCGTGCAGATCGACATCGACGGCCGCATGCTGAGCCTGCGCTATCCGATGGAAATCAACCTGATCGGCGACAGCCGCCTGACGTTGCGCGGGCTG
>DASVLM010000251.1:0-3829 GCA_036384875.1 Noviherbaspirillum sp. | reverse complement strand
AGGTTGTCGCGGCTCATCAGCGATCCGGGCATATGTTCCAGCACGGCGGCAAGCATGCGGGCGAGTCCCGGCGACAAGCCGATCACGGGGCGTTGATGTCCGGTGTATTCACCGGCCAGCCGTACCAGTTCGCGCAGCGTGTAAATGTTCGGCCCGGCAAGTTCGTAGCATTTTCCGATGGTGTCGCGGTCGTCGTGGAGTGCGGTGACGAAAGCCTGGGCCACGTCCTCCACATACACCGGCTGAAGTTTCGCGTCGGCACCACCGAGGAACATGACCGGCATGAGAGTTTCCAGTTCCGCGAACAGGTTCAGGAAACGGTCGTTGTCGCCGAATACCACCGAGGGCCGGAATATGGTCGTGGCGACGCGCGGGTCGGAAAGCGCCGCCGCCTCGCCGTCACCTTTCGATCGCAAATACATCGACGGGCCGTTGCTGTCGGCGCCGAGCGCACTCATGTGCAGGTAACGCTGCACGCCCAGCTCGCCACACATGGCAACGATGCGCTTAGGCAGTTCGACATGCGCGCGGGCAAATTCGCGTCCGTAGGGCGTGCCGTGGCTTCCGTGCAGGATGCCGACGAGGTTGATCACCGCATCCTTGCCGTCAATCAGCCTGCGCAACGCAGTGTCGTCGTGCACGTTGGCTTCGACGATGTCGTCTACCGATGGAATGAGACGCAGATGCCGCGCGTGGGAAACGTGCCGGGTCGGTACGACCACGCTCCAGTCGGGCCGGCTGAGTTTGGCGATCAGGTGGCTGCCGATGAAGCCGGACCCGCCGATCACAAGAACAGAACGCGTATCCATGATGTGCTCCACTTCAGGTCCCGCGCAGGATGGGTATGCGCCAGGATGCGGCGCCCTGATCGGCGAACCGATGCAGGCCGCCATACGACGGCCGACTCGGCGTCAGGGCAGGTCGCTTTCGGTAAATCCCTTCGGCGCGACCATGCCCAGCCGCGCCTTGAGCGATTGCGGCTTGCTTTCGAAGAGTGCCGCGTAATACGTTGCGTTGGACAGCACTTTCTTCACATAGTCGCGCGTTTCGTTGAACGGAATCGACTCGGCGAAGATGGCGCCTTCGACCGACCTCGGCAGTTTCGCGCGCCACGCACGTGACCGGCCGGGACCGGCATTGTAGGCGGCAGTGGCAAGCGCCTGCGAACCTTCGAGGTCGTTCAGCACCATGTTCAGGTAACTGGTACCGAGCGTGATGTTGGTATCGATGTCGTTCATCTGGCTGTGCGAATAATTCGACAAGCCAATCTTGCGCGCGACGAATTTCGCAGTGGACGGCATTACTTGCATCAATCCGGAGGCGCCCACCTGCGAACGCGCGGTATGGATGAAGCGCGATTCCTGGCGGATCAATCCGTATACCCACGCCATGTCGAGTCCGAGCCGTTGCGTGGCGGCGAGCATGACGTCGCGGAATGGCGAGGGGAAACGCTGCGTGAAATCGACTTCCTTCTTCGTGCGGTCGGACGTGTTGACCATGCGGTCCAGTACATTCTTCTGGCGCGCGAACTCGGCAGCAGCGAGATGCTGCCGCTCGTTCATCTTGCGCAATTCCCAGTTCCATTCGCGATAGCCTTCGGGACGCATGTCCATCTCGAAGAATTTGAGTGCGCGACGGAAGCCCTGGTTCTCGGCCATCGGCGCGATTTCCTCGGCAGTCACCGGCTGCGCGCGCGGCGGAATGGAAATTTTCTGGTTCAGTTCTTCGAGAGCAAGCTGGCCGTAGAAATTGGTCTGGTCGGAAATCGACTGGAATTTCTTTTGCGCTTCTTCGTTGTTGCCTTCGGCGCGTAACGCGCGTCCCAGCCAGTAAACCCAGGTCGGATCACTCGCCAGTTGCGGCGGCATGCCATCGACGGTTTCATGCACCAGCTTCCACTCACCCATGCGCAGCGCGGTGCGCGCCTTCCATTGCCATGCTTCGAGCGACAGCGGCGCGCCGGCGGTGCGATGCCAATAGACGATGGCATCCGGCTCCAGGCTCTTCGATGCCGGCAGCGCGATCTGTGCCCAGCCGATGGCGCGTTCCTGCGGCTTCAGTTCGCCGGAGTGCGCGGTAAGGGAAGTCACCGCCTTTTCATTATTGCTCTTCGCTACCCGCCCCAACGCGACGAGGTAAAGCTCATGTCCGACGCGACTCTTGCCCGGCCCGACCTTGAGCACTTTCTCGGGTTTCTCCAAGGCCTGCATCAGCACCGTTTCGCTCGCCTCGGTCGCAGGCGCGATGCGGCGGATGGTGCCGCCGAAACCATAGTCGGATACCAGGCGCACCTGCATCCACACATCGTCGGCATTGAACTGGCCGGCTTGCGCGAGCACGACGATCAGCGTGCCGCAGGCTTCGCCGTAGTTCTGCGGCTGGGTCAGCAGGTCGCGCGCCTCGTCGGCGACATTCTGGCCCTTGAGCGCGCGCGACATCAGCGCATAGCATTTGACCTGCAGGTCGTCATTCAAGACGAACTGCGGATATTGTTCGTCGAACACCGTCCAGTTGCGCGCGCGGCCGAGTTCGATCAACCAGTCGTTGCGCAAGCGGTCGGCAATCGCCTGGCCGTCGTAGCGCGCGAGGAAGTCACGGATTTCCTGTTCGGGCGCATTGGCGATGCGCGGCTTCAGGCGGAAATAGTCGACGTAGGAGGGAATGGCATAATTGGGAAGGCGCGCGGCGATGTCCGTCGCGCGCTGGGCATCATTGCTGCGTGCCGCTTCTCGCAATGCCGCAAAGGCATCGTCGTCGCTGGCAAAGGAAGGAATGCCTCTTCCGGCATGCGCCGTCGGTACCAGCAGAACCGCCGAAGCCATGGCAAGCGCTACACCGGCAATCCATTTCGTCGGGAACATCTGTCTACCGCTTTCTTCAATACTGTCTGTTTGTAGCATATACGAATAACGCGCTGAAATCATGCCTGAGAAGACAACAAACACAGCAACGGACAAGGCCGCGTTGCGGCGGACACTGCTGGCCCACAGACAAGCTATCCAGCCGGAAGTTCGTGCACTGTGGAATGCCGCGATCGGCGAGCGCGTGCTCGCTTGGTGGAATGCCAACCCCGCGCAGGTGATCGGCGTCTACTGGCCGATTCGCGGCGAACCCGATTTGCGCGATACCTATGCCGCATTGATTGCAACAGGCGCGGCGCTGGCGCTGCCGATTGTCACAAACGGGAATGCACCGCTGACGTTCGTGCGCTGGCGGCCGGATGCGCCGATGGTGAAGGACGCTTACGGCGTGATGGTGCCGCAGGATGTCTCGGAAATCGTGACGCCCGACGCGCTGCTGGTGCCTTGCGTGGGTTTCAATGCTGCCAACTATCGCCTCGGTTATGGAGGCGGCTTCTACGACCGGACGCTGGCCGTCTCGGCGCGTCCTTTGGCAGTCGGGATTGCATATGCATGCTGCCGCGCCGAGTTCACGGGCGACGTGCACGACATCGCACTGGATGATGTAATCACCGAGGCATCCCCGCTGGAGTTCGCACCGGTGTCGCTCTGACAAACACGAGCTCCGCCTCGCGCAAACGCACAAGGCGAAACCCAGTTCGAAGTCATCAAGCCTTGTTCAGGCGTTTGCAGATTTCCATCGTGGCTACGGCCTGGTTCAGCGTGTAGAAATGCAGGCCGGGCGCGCCGCCGGCAAGCAGGCGCTCGCACAGTTCCGTCACCACGTCGAGGCCGAATGCCTTGATCGACGCGGTATCGTCGCCGAAGCTCGCCAGCTTCAGCCGGATCCAGCGCGGGATTTCGGCGCCGCACATGTCGGAGAACCGCGTCAGCTGCGAATAGTTCGTGATCGGCATGATGCCCGGCAC
>DASVLM010000250.1:0-7770 GCA_036384875.1 Noviherbaspirillum sp. | reverse complement strand
ACAGACATCGGCGCTCGTCAGCGTGCATCGGTTACCGTCGGTCAGCGCCGGGCATTGGTCGTCCCAGCGGTCTTGCTCGGCCGATTGCATCGCCGGCTTGGCGTAGCTGAGCGTCATCTTGGGAACGGAAAGCGGAAAGTTGGGGTTGTTCTGCCAGCCGGTGAGCGTGCGCGTGCCGGCATCGGTCCAGTAGGACGCCGCGAGTGCTCCCGTCGTGTCCGTCCCGGCGAGCGGTGTCACGGAAGACGATGGCGCGTAGCAGTGCGATGGGTCGAAGGTCGCCGCCGATCCGCCGGATCCGGTATCGGACAGGAACAGCGTGGTGAACATCTGCGCCGCATACTGGCCTTTCATCGCGTAGACGGCATCGGACGGATGCAAGCCGTCGGGAGCGATCGTGGTCGGGCTCTGGCCGGCCAGGTAGTCGGTCAGGTAGGCGTACTGGTCAATGACGGGCACGTGTTCCTGTGCGGCGACGTCCCGCATCGCCTGCACGTAGACGTCCAGGCAGCCGGGGCCGCTGTCCCGGGTCGGATTCGGGGTTTCGAAGATGACCTGCTTGCCGTGCTGTGCCGCGATTTGTGCGAGCTGGCTCAGGCACGACTGGTATTCGGACAGGCTTTCTTGCCACTCGTCATTGATTGCATGGTTGATGATCACGAAGGACGCGGCGGATGCCGCCATCTGCTGCTCCCAGGGCGGATGCTGGCCGTCCGTGCCGTGCAACAGTCCGCAGGCGGTGGAGCCGCTGACGCCTTCATTGTGCACATCGAAGCCTGCAGACGCAGGCAATGCCGATGCGAACGCGGCCGGCGCGGGCTGGACGACCTGGCCGCCGCTGCCGCTGGCATAGCCCCATACCGTCGAGTCGCCGTAATAGTCGATGACACGCGACGCTGTGCCCGCCGGTGCGTCGACTGGCGTTGCAGCCCCGGTATCTGTCGCAGCGGTCGCATGTCGGATGGCGCCGCCTTGCTGCTGGCCAGACGGGCACGCGCCGTAGGTCCGGATGAACGGTGCTGCCGGCGTGCAGGACGATCCGGAATCGCCTCCGCCATTGCAGGCCGGATAGTGGTCGGGGGCGATGAACGCGGTTGCAGTGCAGGTGCTCGATGTGCAGGAACTGTCGGCCAGCCATACCCAGTTGTGCGCGGGCGCGCCATCGACGCCGGAAGAGCCGGAGACGCCCAGGTCCGCCACTTGCTGCGGGAAGAGGCGCGGCAGGGTGAGGTCGGCATCGAAGAAGGCGACCGGATCGCCCGTCTGCGTGATGCGGAAATGTTGGGCGGTATCGGGCCGGTCGGGCAGGCACTGCGCGTCGAAGCCGGCATTGCCCGCGCCTGCATGCGCGAACCAGTCGCCCGGGCTGCAATTCGCACCGGATTGCGTCGCGACGGTCAAGGTGCGGGCGCATTGGTAATTGCCCACCCCGGCATAGCGATGGCATAGACGGGGATGGGTCATCGCCGGCGTGGCGACATCCGTCGTGCTGCAGCCGGCGTAGTATGCGGCGAGGCTACCCAGCGCGAGGGAGGGATTGCGGGCGATGTCCTTGGCCGACGCGACACCCGGGTCATAGGCGGTGACGGCTTCCCTCGGCGTGTTGGCGGACTGGATCGCGCCGCGTTGCGCTTCGCATACTGGATCGGCCGGCGATTGCGCGCAGTTGACGAGATGCGCATTGGCCTGGCCGGCGAGATTGGACTGGCCGTAGTACGCGCGTTCCGGTGGCGTGCTGGTGTAGCCGGGGACGACGGCCGCCGCATCGGCTTGATCGATGTCGCCGCGGGTGACCGGATTGGCCGCATTGCCGGCGGCGATGCCTTCGTCGTGCGGGGCGGCGAGCGCCAGCGTGGGCGTCCAGATGAAAAAGAACAGGCTGACCATGACAACGATATCGCGCATGACTACCCCCTGAGTTTCTGCAGATAGCCATGCGCCTGCGCGGCGAAGCGAGGCGCGCTGCGCTCGATGAATTCGAGCGCATAGTCGAGGCTCACGTCGCCCGCCGTCGCGGCAAAGGCATCCGACGGCAGGCAGCGGCCGGCGCTGCACGGCTGCGCCTGGCTGCCGTCGCGCACCAGCACGAAGGTAGGCGTGTGCGATACCGAAAACCGGTCGAAGGCCTGCGGGTCGATCTGGAACGCCACCTGGCGCTTGCCGATCAGCGCCTGGACGCGCGCGACGGTGTCATGCAGCGAGCCGTTCGCGAAGCCACGCAGTACCACCGAAGCATGTGATTTTGCCGCCTGGTCGACCAGCCGCTGCAGCGTGGCGGGCGGCATCGAGAAACTGACGAAGATCAGCAGTTCCGGGCCGGATGACATGGCTGGTACCGCATTCATCGGGTCGGTACTGGCTGCATACCCCTTGGCCAGCGCTTCTAGATCGACCGCGGGCGGCGAAACGGGGCGAGGCAGCGCGTCGAGACGGGGCGCAGATGGAATCGGCACGCGACTCAGTTCCTGCTCGGTTGGCATCCTGTACTTCTGTTGCGCATGCTCGATGTCGTGGTCGGTCACAATCGGCTGGCTGCGCTGGGCACGTGCTACGTCGGCATCGGTGACCACAGATGCGGCCCGCGCCCGCGCGTTGTACATGCCGGCAGCTGCGGCCAGGAGAGTGCCTGCCAGACCAACGCAGATCAGACGTGGAAGCGGATTAGTAGCCGACACAGCAGTTCCTTTTTCTGAACAGCATGAAAGCAAAGTCTTCGCCCCGGACTGGATATTCCTTGCCGGCGCCCCATAGCACGGTGGTGCGGCCGAACGGCTGGCAGCACTTGCCATCGATCTTGTCGGTGTTCGGGATCGGATAGGTCAGCTGCGTCTTGTAGGCGGTCTTGTCCATCACCGGCAGGAAGTACGGCCCGCACAGGCCAGCCTGGCCGTGCCAGCCCCAGGCGAGCAGTTCACGGTGCATCTTGGCGGTGAGCCGTTGCGTCAACAGTGCGGCGGTGCGCACGCCGCCCATGTGGTACGGCACTTGGCCGTCGAGCGGATAGATGCTGCCCTGGCAGCCGGCGCACCAGAACAGATCGCGGATGCCGAAGCCGGCGGATGCCGCGACACAATCGGCGGCGCAGGCGGCCACGGCGACCGGGTTGGCGAACAGCACCGCATCAGGATTGAGGATCAGCGTCAGTTCGTCGTCGTTCCAGAGCGGATCGACTTCGGTCAGGTACGCGAGGTCGAAGGAACCGCGTTCCAGACAGGGAAAATCGGTGACCACGCCCAGCCAGTACATCACCGGATTGACGTAAAAGTGCGCCTGATAAAAACTACCGCCGTCGCCATCGCCCTCGGGACGGGTGAAGCGGGCCGCTTCCGGTGCCGGAATGCCGGGGTCCATGTCGATGCCGCCGAGCGACACCAGGCAGAATGGCTTGCGCACCACCTCCACCTGGCGTGCCGGTTCCCAGAAGCCGATCGACAGACCAATGGTTGGATTCACGCCGCAACTGCAGACCGGATTCGACGGGTTGTCGATGTCCTCTTGTCCACCGACGTTGGCAACGCGCGCGCCGCCGATGGAAATCGGCAGGATGCAGCTCCAGCAGATGTCGGTGATCGGGTTGGGAAACTTGCCGGTACAGGTCGCAATGCCTGCCGCCTGTGCGATGCCAAACGACATTGCCAGCGCCAACACGAAGAAAATCCGCATCAACCTGTTCATGGCAGCACCAGTTCATCGATACGAAGGCGCAAGCCCTCCTGCGAGACGACGGCCGGTACGTGCGTGATGCCGAAGTGGCGTGTCAATACCCCTTCCTGGTCGTAGTACACGCGCATCTGCCACGACCGCATCAGGTCAAGATAGGAGCCGCCGACCAGGATCGGCTTGGCTCGGTCCTGATACGACGCCATCAGGGCGCGCGCACGAGCCACCTGCCGTTGGTCGCGCGCATCGAAAAACAGCAGGCGCTTGGAGAGCGAGACGACTTCGAGCGGGTTCTTGCGCGTGCCGGCTGCGAACAGCAGCCTGCCCGCGCCATCGAAGACGTTATGGTCCAGCGTGAATGTCGGATCAAAATAGAATGTGCGTGCCGCCTTCGTCGGCGTAATGCCCGCAACCGGCTTCGGATGAAGGACGGCGTCGGTATCGCGCGTACGCGCCTGCGCTTCGAGTTTCTGCAGTTCGCCGCTGCGTTCCTTTTCGCGCAGCCGCTGCCGGATGAAGTCCAGCAGATGCGGCTCGCTGATCGGGTAGACCGGGCCGATCGTGCCAAGGTCATCTGCATGCGCGAGTCCACAGGCGATCAATGCCGTGGCGAGGAGGGCGGGCATGAGACGAGGCGTCATTGCTCAATCCCTCCCATCGCAAGACACCGAGCCGGACAGGCGACGCAGTGATGCCGTGTCATGCCGGGACGCGGCCAGCATCATCGCCATCAGCACCGGATCGCCGGAACCATCGGCAATTGCTCGTCGCAGTGCGACGGTTTCCAGTGCATGGCCGCAACGCCGCCGGAAAGCGTCCAGATAGGCGTCGGCACCGATACGCGCGGCTGGCGCGATCCGTTCCAGTGCGTCGAGATAAGCGCTCAGCGGAACATCGTCCTTGAAGGGCATGACGCTGCCGTCCTGCGCCAATGTGGCGCCGGCAGAGACGTACAGCGCGAGCAGGAAAAGAGTGGTTCGCATGAAGGCTCCGTCAGAACAAGGGCAAGACCTTGCCGATCACCTGGTCCGCACGCACCAGGCCGCTTTCGCGATAGCGCGAATCGAAACTGTCCGGATGCGAGCCCTGGACGTAGTAGTAGCCCGGCGGAATGATGGTGGCGGCGATCGGCGTGAGTGGGCGGCGATCGAAGGTGGCGGTTTTCGCGAGGCCCACGGGCAGGCCATTGACGAATACCTGGCGATCGATGGCCGTCACGCGATCTCCCGGCATGCCGCGAATCTGTTTGAAGAATGGTTGCGCACGCAATCCCGGATATGTCCGTTGGGCGGGGCCGTCGAATGCATAAACGATGAAATCGCCGCGCTGGAGCGTCTGCCGGCGCCCGTACTGCACCAGCACGACCCTGTAAGGAATGCTCGGCGTCCAATTGAACAGCAGCGGCAGATGCGGCGTCGGATCGACGAACACACGCGCAAACGCAAGGCTCCAGATGGCGCATGCCGGCAGCATCGACAACCAGTGGCGCCGCACCAGACGCAACGCACCGGCAATCGAGCGGACCAGAAAGCAGAGCGCTCCGCGTAGCGGAGGATTGCCGCGGGCCGGCGGACCGAGCGTGGCTGGATCGACGATCATGGCAGCGCCACCTTGCGCTTTAACAGCGCGGTCAGGTCGACGGCATGCGGCGGAACGCCGGCAATCGCGGTGCGGACGAGGACGAGACAGCGGCAATCGCGCGGCAGTTCTTCCAGGGCCAGCGGCAGTTGTTGCGCGAACTGGTGCGCGACCGTCAACGCCTGCTGGCGCTCGTCGTCGGAGTTGGCCTTGGTGACGAGTCGGGTGAATTCCGCTTCCTTCAGCCGGTATACCTCCCCGACATCGACTACGCCGATCAGTTGCGCCGGACGCATCACCAGCCGGTCGTACGCGAGCAGCGCCGTGACAACTACCGTCACGCTCACGAGAGCATGGATCAGGACGGCCCTCATAGCGCATGTCCCCGTTGCTGCAGCAGTTGGGCGATGGCGTCGTCGATGCTGTAGCCTTGCGCGCGTAGTGCGTCGATCGGTGCGTTGTCTTCCAGCTTGTTGGAAAACAGCAGATGCGTGGCTGGATCAAGGATGTTGCGCGCTACGCCTTCACCGACCGGCGACGAAATATACAGCTCGGAAAACACCCCCGGCTCGGTACGCAGCGAGTTGAGCAGACGCTTCTTCGCTTCATCCATCGTCAGCCGTCCCTTGCGGTCCAGCATCTCGATCGATTCCTTTTTCTGCCGCAGCAAAAATACCCAGTCCGAACAGTTGAATGCCGCTTCCATCTGCGCAGAGCCGTAGTAGTCGTCGGCGCTCTGGGTCGCGGTGCCGAGCGCGCCGCCATACTTGCGGGCGCGCCGCGCCGCTTCCTCAACCACAGCCGCCTTGACCGGATCATCGGCGCCGATGTCGCCGAGCTGCTGTTTCAGTTCGTCGATGAACAGCACTTTCTTGCGGTTGCGCGTCAGGTACATCTCGCCGGTGATCTGGTACAGCAGCAGGATATTGACCACCGCATGCAGGTCCGGCTTGCGCTTCAATTCCTCGTTCTCGATGACGATGAAGTCGTTGGAAAAATCGATACTGCTGCTGCCCTCGAAGAAGCGCTCGTATTGGCCGCCCTGCGCATACGGATTCAGCATGATCGCCAGATCGCGGATGCGCGCGTCGTTGATCACGCCGAGTTCCGCGATGGTGCCGCTCTTGAACGCGTCGCGCAGTCCCGTCACGGTCAGGTCGCGCCCGTATTCCCGGAACAGTTTCAGCGTCATCGCCGAAATCGCCTTGTATTGCACCTCGTCCAATGCGTGCTGCATCGACGCCATCTTGGCGATCGCCGGCACCAGCATGTCGATGTCCTCGTTGATGTCCCGCACTGTCGAAAACGGGTTCAGGCAGATGTCCACATCCGGCCGGAAT
This sequence comes from Noviherbaspirillum sp., assembly GCA_036384875.1. Taxonomy (GTDB): domain Bacteria; phylum Pseudomonadota; class Gammaproteobacteria; order Burkholderiales; family Burkholderiaceae_D; genus Noviherbaspirillum. The sequence continues at coordinate 1,192 of DASVLM010000250.1, read as the reverse complement.
TCGATGTAGGTGCCTTTCGCCTTGCGGCACAGCTTCTCGAACGAGCGTCCCAGATCGAGCATCCATACCTTGGCGCCGATTGCACGGTATGACCATGCCATCTCGTTCATCAGCACCGACTTGCCGGAACCGGGCGCGCCGATGATCGCAAAGTTGTAATTGCCCAGGTCGTTGTCGTACAGGTCCAGCGTCATCAACTGGCCGCGCCGCCCGCCGAACACCAGCGTCGGCGTGCGCGTGCCGCGCCATTCGGCGATCAGGGGCGCCAGGTGGATCGCGTTTGCCATCGTCTTGCGCGTGACGCGGCGCATTTTTTTCAAGTCGCGATGGAAGCGTTCGGACAGGGTCATCGGCAGGCTGGCGATCAGTGCCTGACGCTGCATGTAGACATCGGCGTTCAGCTCGAAGCCGCGCGCACGCCAGATCGCCTTGGCGGTTTCCTCGACAGCGACGGCCTGGCCTGGCGGCGTGAAGACGGCGAGCTGGTGATACAGGGAAACCAGGGCGCCGCCGACGTCGATCGCGTCAGCCGCAGCGTTCCAGTCTTTCAGCTTCTTGCCCACGTCAGGCATCACCGCCGCCATCTTGCTCTGCGCATTCTGCGTCGCGCGCACATGGTTGGCGGTCACCGCCGTTTTCGTGATATTGGGGTCGAGCACATGCACGCCCATGGTCAGCAGGAATGGCGCGTTGTATTGCAGAGCCGGCTGCATCAGGTCGCCGATCAGCGAACCCATCTGCCATAACGCGAAGCGTTCCGGAAAGGATTTGATCGAGTAGAACCGTGCTTCCAGTGCCGGGAAGCCACCTTCCTTCCACAGATAGAGCCCATTGGCATGGGCGTCCTGGATGGTGTCGAAGTCGACGATCTGGTCGCGGATCTCGCGGCCGTCGTCGTAATGCAGATCGGGCGTGTCGGTGCGCGAGATGCGGTCCGGGTTGGCAAACAGCGAGCACCAGTTGATCAGGTCGGCGGCATCGCAGACACGGTTGGGCAGCGATGCGGCGCGCAGCGTGGTGGCCATCGCCTCGCGTAGCGCGATCAATTCGTCGCGCCGGTTCAGGTCGGTGGCGGAACCGGGGAGTGCGACGCTCATCATCAAGCGGAAGTCGCGGACCGTGTAATGGAATCCGGCAGTCATCGACTGCTGCGCACCCTGCAGCAGGTGGCCAACGCGTTGCCGCGCCAGAC
>DASVLM010000249.1:0-2671 GCA_036384875.1 Noviherbaspirillum sp. | reverse complement strand
GATAGTTCAGCTTCAGCCACACCTGGCATTGCGCCAGCGTCTGCGAATGCGCGCAGATGCGGGTAACGCCGTCCATCGTGCCGTTCCTGGTCATCAGGCTGTGATGGACCGGGATGGACAGGCCACCGCTGATCGACAGCGTCGTCTGCAACAACAGGTCGAGAGTGCGGTTGACCGCGCCTTCGGAGGAATTTTCGATCGGCACCACGCCGAAATCGGCGGTGCCCGCTTCGGTCGCGCGGAACACTTCATCGATGGAAGCGCAAGGCAAGCCTTCGACTGCATGGCCGAAATGCTTGTACATCGCCTGCTCGCTGAAGGTGCCGACCGGGCCGAGATAAGCCACGATTACGCGACGCTCCAGCGCGCGACAAGCCGACATGACTTCGCGGAAGATGGTCTGGATGTCAGGCGTCGGCAGCGGACCGGGATTGCGGTCGCCAAGGCGGCGCAGTACCTGCGCTTCGCGTTCAGGGCGGAATACCGGCGCGTTGGTTTCGGCCTTCACATGGCCGACTTCCTGCGCGACGCGCGCGCGCTGGTTCAGCAGATCAAGGAGTTGCGCATCGATCGCATCGATCTTTTCGCGCAGGGGTTTGAGTTTGTCGTCCGTGTTCATGGTTACGCAGTCTTCAACCGGCCTTCTTCTCGAAGTCCTTCAGGTAGTCGATCAGGGCTTGCACACCCTCGATCGGCATCGCGTTGTAGATCGATGCGCGCATCCCACCCACGGACTTGTGGCCCTTGAGCTGCACCAGCCCGCGCTCTTTCGCGCCAGCCAGGAATGCTTCGTTCAGCGATTCATCCTTCAGGTAGAAGGGTACGTTCATGCGCGAGCGGCAGTCCTTGGCAATCCGGTTCTCGTAGAACTCGGTCGAATCGAGATAGCCATACAGCAGCTCCGCCTTGGCGATATTGCGCTTCTCCATCGCCGCCACGCCGCCTTGCTTCTTCAGCCACTGGAATACCAGGCCGGCAATGTAGATGCCGTAGGTCGGCGGCGTGTTGTACATCGAATTGTTTTCCGCCACCAGCTTCCAGTCGAATGCGGAAGGGCAGATCGGCAGCGCATGCCCGATCAGGTCGTCGCGCACCACGACGATGGTGACGCCGGCCGGGCCGATATTCTTCTGCGCGCCGGCGAAGATTACGCCGTACTTCGTGACGTCGACCGAACGCGAAAGGATATGCGAAGACATGTCCGCGACCAGCGGCGCATTGTTGGTGTCAGCGGCAACGTCGGGCGCGAACTGAAACTCCACACCGTCGATCGTCTCATTGGTGCAGATATGTACGTAAGCTGCATTCTTCGACAGCTTCCAGCTGTCGCGCGAAGGAATGCTGCGAAACTTGTCAGCTTCCGACGAAGCAGCAACATTCACGTTGGCGTAGCGTTGCGCTTCCTTCAGCGACTTGGTCGACCAGGAACCGGTCTGGATGAAATCGACAGTGGCAGGTTGCGAAACACGACCAACCAGGTTCATCGGCACGATGGCGTTTTCGCCAAGACCACCACCTTGCAGGAACAGGATCTTGTAATTCGACGGCACGCCGAGCAGTTCGCGGAAATCGCGCTCAGCGGCTTCGTAGATCGAAATGAATTCCTTGCCGCGATGGCTCATCTCCATCACGGACATGCCGCTGCCATGCCAGTCGAGCATCTCATCGGCAGCCTGCTTCAGCACTTCTTCCGGCAAGGCGGCCGGGCCGGCGGAGAAGTTGTAAACGCGGGTCATTCTTCCTCCGTTCCTGCGCTGCTGTTTTCCTCTTCGACATCCGTCTCGACGATACGTTGCAAGCCAGACAGCTTGGTGCCGTCTTCCACAGCGATCAGCGTGACGCCCTGTGTAGCGCGGCCCATCTCGCGAATCTCCGACACGCGGGTTCGAATCAGCACGCCGCCAGTGGTAATCATCATGATTTCGTCATTCGGCTCCACCAGCGTTGCGGCGACGACCTTGCCGTTGCGCTCGCTCGTCTGGATGGCGATCATGCCTTTGGTGCCGCGACCGTGGCGGGTGTATTCGGTGATCGGTGTACGCTTGCCGTAACCGTTCTCAGTCGCCGTCAGCACCGATTGCTGTTCATTCTCTGCCACCAGCAGGGCAATCACGTTCTGGCCATCCTCCAGGCTCATGCCTCGCACGCCGCGCGCGGTACGGCCCATCGGTCGAACGTCATTCTCGTCGAAGCGCACCGCCTTGCCGTTGTCCGAGAACAGCATCACATCATGCTTGCCGTCTGTCAGCGCGGCGCCAATCAGGAAGTCGCCATCGTCGAGGTCGACAGCGATGATGCCAGCCTTGCGCGGATTGCTGAATTCCGGCAGCGGCGTCTTCTTCACGGTGCCAAGCGAGGTCGCCATGAAGACGTAGTGGTCTTCCGGGAAGGTTCGGTTTTCGCCGGACAGCGGCAATACCACGGTGATCTTCTCGCCGTCCTGCAGCGGGAACATGTTGACGATGGGCTTGCCGCGCGAATTGCGCGAACCCTGCGGTACTTCCCACACCTTCAGCCAGTAAAGACGGCCGCGGTTGGAGAAGCACAGGATGTAGTCGTGCGTGTTGGCGATGAAGAGCTGGTCGATCCAGTCGTCTTCCTTGGTCGCGGTGGCCTGCTTGCCGCGCCCGCCGCGCTTCTGCGCGCGGTACTCGCCGAGCGGCTGGCTCTT
>DASVLM010000248.1:0-2508 GCA_036384875.1 Noviherbaspirillum sp. | reverse complement strand
GAATCGGGGCAAACCCTCACATCACGGTAAGTGCACTCGTAAGTGCTGGCAGGGAGTTGCTGGATTACACGGCAGAGCGGACGTTCACGACTTCGACTGACCGCTGTTCGGATCGATTTCCGTCGTTTCACCCCGCAATGCCTACTTCCCTGCACTTGCCAACCCGACCGACCTCAAGCGATAGCGGGCCGACAAATCGGCGGGTGAGGGATAACACCTCGCAAGACAAAATCCCTCGCAATCACCCCCATCCCTACCCCCGCTTCGCCACCAACGTCAAAATGTCATAACTCGCCACCAGCTCCCCATGCTGGTTGGTCACCGCCACATCCCATGCAACCACACCCTGCCCCACTCCATTCGGGTCTTTCTTCATACGATCAATCTTGCGCTTGGCGGTGAGACGCGCCCGAATGGTGTCGCCGATGCCCACCGGCTTGACGAAGCGCAGTGTATCCAGCCCGTAGTTCGCCAGCACCGGTCCAGGCGCAGGCGACACGAACAAGCCAGCCGCGGCAGACAGCACGAAGTAACCATGCGCGATGCGCTTGCCGAATTGCGTTTCCTTCGCGGCGATTTCGTCGAAGTGCATGTAGAAATAATCGCCGGACATGCCGCCGAAGTTCACGATGTCGGCTTCGCTCACCGTGCGACGGTGCGTCAGCAGCGAGTCGCCGATCTGCAGGTCTTCGAAGAAGCGACGGAACGGATGCACTTCCGATTCGTTCACCGCCGCACCGCGCACGTATTCGCGGGTGATGGCAGTGATCATCGTCGGTGAACCTTGTATCGCCGTGCGCTGCAGGTAGTGCTTCACTGCGCGAATGCCACCCAGCTCCTCGCCGCCGCCGGCACGCCCCGGACCGCCGTGCTTGAGCATCGGCAGCGGCGAACCGTGGCCGGTGGATTCGACAGCGGCTTCGCGATCGAGCACCAGCATGCGGCCATGGTGCACTGCCGCCATCGGAATGACCTTTGCCGCGATATGCGGATCGCGCGTCACCAGCGATCCGACCAGGCTGCCCTTGCCCTTCGCCGCCAGCGCTACCGCTTCATCGATCTCGTCATAGGGCATCAACGTGCTGACCGGACCGAAGGCCTCGACATCGTGCACGCGCTCGTTGTTCATCGCGTCGCGGCACAGAAGCAGTGTCGGCGCAAAGAAGGCGCCCTTGTCCACGCCGTCGCCGACCAGCGAGAAGCCGTCGCGTTCGCCGTAGACAATTTCATTGCCCTGCGCCAGCATTGCCACGCGCTCGGCCACATCAGCCTGCTGCGCATGCGAGGCAAGCGCGCCCATCTTCACGCCTTCGCGCGAGGGGTCGCCGACCACTGTCTTTGCCAGCCGCGCGCGCAGCTTTTCCGCGACCGCATCGAGATGCTTGCGCGGCACGATGGCGCGCCGGATGGCGGTGCATTTCTGGCCTGCCTTGGTCGTCATCTCGCGCGCGACTTCCTTCACGAACAGGTCGAACTCTTCGTCGTCGGGCGTGACGTCCGGCGCGAGGATGGCGCAGTTGAGCGAATCCGCTTCGGCATTGAACGGCACGCCCTGGCGCAGCAGGTTGGGATGGGCGCGCAGCTTCGCCGCGGTATCCGCCGAGCCGGTGAAGGTGACGACGTCGAAGCTGTCGAGGCGGTCGAGCAGGTCGCCTGTGCCGCCGATGACGAGCTGCAGCGCGCCTTCGGGCAGCAAGCCCGATTTGTTCATCAGCCGCACCATGGCTTCCGTCAGGTAGCTGGTTGCCGTGGCCGGCTTGGCGATGCAAGGCATGCCGGCGAGGAAGGTCGGCGCAAACTTTTCCAGCAAGCCCCAGATCGGGAAGTTGAAGGCATTGATGTGCACCGCGACGCCGCCGCGTGGCACGAGGATGTGCGAACCGAAGAACTTGCCTTGCTTGCCGAGCTGGATGGCCGGACCTTCGTGCACGATGTTGCCCGAGGGGAGTTCATTGGAACCCATGCTGGCATAGGCGAACAGCGTACCGGTGCCGCCCTCGATATCGATCCAGCTGTCGGCACGCGTGGCGCCGGTGTGGTGCGAGATCGCGTAGAGCTGTTCCTTGCGTTCGTTGAGGTATTGCGCCAATGCCTTCAGGCGCGCGGCGCGCTGCTGGAAGTCCATCGCCATCAGCGACTTGATGCCTGCGCTACGTGCCCACGACAGCGCTTCGCCGAAGTCCAGCGATTCCGCGTGGGTGAAGGCGACGAGGTGGCCGTCGATGGCGCTGGCGAGCTTTTGCACCGGCTCCTTGCCGATCCAGCGGCCGCCGATGAAACTTTGCAGGGTTGGCACTTGTGCCATGGGTAACTCCTTGGTTGTCGGTTGCAAGGAACGAGGCGGGGTGGCGGCCTCGCGCAATTTCAGGTGATGCGTTATTTCTTGGGTGGCGGTTGCACTGCGCGCACCCCGCCGAGGAAGAGATCGGCGACCACAGGCGCCATCGTCTCGTAGCTCAATTCGCCGTCGGGGCGCAGCCAGGTGAACATCCAGTTGATCATGCCGAA
>DASVLM010000247.1:0-9151 GCA_036384875.1 Noviherbaspirillum sp. | reverse complement strand
ACGCATTGATCTACGCCACACCGACAATGGGGGGCTTCAGCGCGCAGGGCGCATACGGGTTTGGCGAAGTTGCCGGCAACCGCTCTGGCAACCGCCAGCTCGGCGCGCGCCTGAATTACGCGACAGGGCCGTTCAGCTTTGGACTTGCCTATCACGATACGAACGACGCGACGGGTGCCCGCATCGGCAAAAATACGCTGGTATCGGGCAAGTACGATTTTGGAGCGGGCTGGGCCAGCCTGGCCTACAACGTCACTGACGGTGCTCCCGGCCTGGACAACCGCGATATCCTGGTTGGTGTAAGCGTACCGGTCGCCTCCGGCACCATCATGGCGTCATATATCAAGAAGGATGACCGTACCATCGCCCACCAGGACGCCAGCCAGATTGGCGTCGGCTACGTGCACGATCTGTCCAAGCGCACGGCTCTGTATACCTCGTACGCTCGCATCGATAACAAGAACGGGGCACCGTATACCGTGGGCAGCGCCATTGAAGCGGGTTCAGGTGACCGTGCGTTCAACGTCGGCATTCGCCATCGATTCTGATCCCAGTGAGTACGGTTACGACACCGCGTGAGCGGTGTCGTAACCGCAGCAATCCGGAGAATTTTGCATGCAAAGCGAATCTGGAAAAGACATCGGACACAAACGGCAATTGACGATACACGATCTGCATGCAATGGCTGGACGCGGGGAAAAAATCGCGATGCTTACCTGCTATGACGCAAGCTTTGCAGCAATGCTGGACGCATGCGGCGTCGACATCCTGTTTGTTGGGGATTCGGCTGGCAATGTAATCCAGGGCCATGCTTCTACCCTGCCCGTCACCACTGCTGACATGGTCTACCACACCGCTTCCGTCGCACGCGGGAACCGCTCCGCTTTCATTCTCGCCGACATGCCCTTCGGCAGCTACGCTACGCCGCCGGACGCATATCGTAACGCGGCCTGCCTGATGCAGGCCGGTGCACAGATGGTCAAACTTGAAGGCGGTGCCTGGCTTGCCAAGACTGTGGAATTCCTCACTACACACGGCATTCCAGTTTGCGGCCATATCGGCCTGACTCCGCAATCAGTGCATCAGCTGGGCGGCTTCAAGGTCCAGGGCCGTACTCCGGATGGTGCGGCCCACCTGTTGCAAGACGCCGCCTCCCTGCAATCAGCTGGTGTCAGCCTTATGGTGGTTGAAGCGGTCCCGGCTGCCCTGGGTGCGGAACTGTCGGCGTCGCTCGCTATCCCTGCCATCGGTATTGGTGCCGGGCCGGCTTGTTCAGGCCAGGTGCTCGTGCTCCATGACATGCTGGGCATATCAGCCGGAAGAAAAAAGAAATTCGTAAAAGACTTCATGGCAGACAGGACCGATATTGCGAGTGCGATTCGCGCCTATGTCGAGGCGGTCAAGCGGGAAACGTTCCCGGCCCCGGAGCACTGCTACTAGCAAAAGTCAGCGCAGTGATCCGCGCTCCATCGGAATTTCGTGTTCGCGGATCTTGGAGTACAGCGTCGGCTTGGAAATGCCCAATCTGCGAGCGGCTTCAGTAATGTTGAAACGACAATCGCGCAACACTGCCTCGACGACGGCACGCTCTGCCTCGCGCAGCGACATCGGCAACATCCCGGACATGCTGGAAGGCGCATCGGCACGTTGCTGGAATTCCGGAAAATCATCTTCGGTGATCTGGTCACCTTCACACAGGTTCACCATGCGCTCGACACAGTTTTCCAGTTCCCGTACGTTGCCTGGCCAGGCATGGCGACACATCCTGTCAATCAGCGTCGGAGAAAAGCGAAATGTCGGCTTGTTCAGCAAGGCGGCGGACTTCGAGAGGAAGTGGTTCGCCAGAACCGGAATGTCCTCGGTACGTTCGCGTAGTGCCGGGATAGTGATACCGATGACATTGCAGCGGTAGAACAAGTCCTCGCGGAACAGCCTTTCGCGGATCATATCGCGCAGGTCGCGATTGCAGGCCGAAATAATGCGAACGTCTACCGGAATCCCGCGCGTATCGCCAATGCGCACCACTTCGCGTTCCTGCAATACGCGCAACAACTTTGCCTGCACATCCAGCGGCAATTCGGAAATTTCATCGAGGAAGATCGTGCCTCCGGTGGCCGACTCGAATTTGCCCGGTCGGCCTTCCTTGCGGGCGCCGGTGAAACTGCCGGATGTATATCCGAATAGTTCACTCTCAATCAGGTCACGCGGGAGCGCGGCGCAATTAATGGCAATGAAAGGGCCATCGGCGCGCTCGCTGGCATTATGGATAGCCTGGGCGAATACTTCCTTGCCGACACCGCTTTCCCCGTTCAGCAGCACGTTGGCAAAACCGCGCGCTGCCTTGCGTGCAGCATCGACGGCCGCACGCAGCGCGTCTGATTTGCCTATCAGGCTGTCGAAGGTGTAGCGTGCATGATTGCCTTGCAGCTTGTCGGCAAGCTTGCGCACGCGCTGGATACCTCGAAACGTATTGACAATGGAGACCACTTCCCCGCGTGCGTTCTTGATGGGAATGGCCGTATCCATCAAGTGCAGGTGGCGGCCGGGAGAATCGATGATCAGCTCACGGTCCACGTAGCCGATGCCGGATTCAAAAATCGGCTGAATGATCGGCGTGAAATCGAGCAGGTCGGCGAAGCGCTTCCCGATGCTCTGTTCCGGAACGAGATTCAGCAGGCGTCCGGCGGTGGAATTCATGTAGCGCACCACGCCATCCCGCTCGATAACCAGCAATCCGTCGCTGATATGGTCAACGATCGCCTGCTGCTCCTGGATCAGGCAAGTCTTGTCTTGCTCCACCTTGCAGTGCCTACAAAGCAGCTGCAGCGTGCGGATAGCGAATTCTTCTAGGCGCCGGCCTGCATCATAGTCGCTGTCGGTCGCGAGCACCCAGGCAAAATGTCCGACCGTGAAGCCTTCCAGAACAATGGACGTGACACGCAATACATATCCATCAGCGGTGGCTTCCATTTCGCCGTCCGGAATTTCATCGCCCTCACGCAACGCGGTCAGGCAGGCCGCGAACGAGTCGGGAAGCTTGTCCTCACCCGTCTCAATGAATCGGGCCAATGTCTGTGCCAAAGGCAGCGATTGCGGCCAGCCGGCGTCCAGTACGTTCCCGGACGCCCCAACGATGCAAAAACCGCCGACGCCGCATTCAAGCAGGAAACGCCGGTTGGAATACCAGACGGGATCCCCGGTGACGGCAGTCTTGAAGGCATGCAAAAAAGGCGAGGCGAGGATCGTTGCATTCATGGAAGTTCCATGCGTCCAGTCATGGTTTCATTTTAGCCCAGAGACTGCTATGGGACGTCGGCTTCCGCCATGACTTGAATTGCGGTTTGTACCACGTCGAATTTTGATGACACGTCGTCAGCCTGCGCGATTCCGCCAGTGCGAAGCGGTGCCAGCGAAAACTGCCGCAACTCCTTGAGGAAGCACTGGTAGGTCGAAATCGATGCCTGCATCAAAAAGGCATTTATTCCGCTCAAGGCGCCGACCGCTGTCGCCGGTACCGCGACGGTGCCTGGCATACCGTCATCAAAATCACGTACAACGCAGAAGAAAACATCTTCCAATGTAAGGTGAGCCGCAGAAGTGCTCAGCACCCAATTGGAGGCAAACACTTCATGGTATCGAATGAAACCTGCGCGCCGAAGTGCGCGGCAGATCGGCAGGAGTTGGCTCGGCGTGAGGCGCGTCTTGTCCAGCAATTCATCCTGCGATGTCGAAAACGGGGCCGCAGCCAGGATCAGGGCCAGAACTTCCGTTGTCTTGTAGAACCTTTCGTGGAACAACGGATTGCATAGGAGGCAATTCTCGTCGAGCTGCATGTGTTACTCCATCCTTTACTCCATCCTTCACAGCGCGGTCCGCGTTACGCGGACCGCGCCTCGCTCAACGGCGGATCGGCTCCAGCTTGCCGCCAGTGACTTCATATACCGTCACGGGCGCACCTTCCCAGTCTCCGGCATGATCGAACTTGACCTCGCCAAGCAGCGACTGGTACTTGAGACTCGCAAGGACCGGAACAAACTTTGCCGGCTCAACGGACCCAGCCTGTTTCATCGCTTCCGCTATCAGCTTGGTGGCAACATAGAAAGCCGGGGCATAGACGTCAACATCGGCGCTGAAGGACTTTTTGAACCTTGTCCGGAACTCCGGTCCACCTGGTAGCGTATCGAGAGAGATGCCGCCTTGTGCGCAGTAGAGCTTGCCCTCCACCGCGCCCGCACTCAATGTCACGATTTCCTTGGAGCACAGACCGTCACCGCCAAGCAAGGGAACGTTCAACCCGAGCTGCTTCATCTGGCGCGCCATTACTCCACCCTGCGAGTAGTAGCCGCCGAAGAAGACGGCATCCGGGTTCAAGGCCTTGATCCTGGTAAGAATTGACGAAAAATCGCTTGATTTGTCGGTTGTGAATTCACGTCCCAACACCTGGACTTTGAGTTCATTTGCCTTGCTGATGAATACATCCGCAACGCCGGTGCCGTAACTGGTGCGGTCATCGATGACCGCCACCTTCTTCATCTTCAGAAAACCCGCACCAAAGCGCGCCATCATCGCACCCATTACGTTGTCGTTGGCAGCGAGCCGGAAGACGTACCGGTACCCTTGCTGTGTGAGCTTCGGATTGGATGACGCGCCGGTGATCATCGGGATGCCGGCGTCGTTGTACAGTTTGGAGGCAGGTATGGAAACACCGGAGTTGTAATGGCCGATGACCGCCTTTACTCCCGCATCGATGAGTTTCTGTGCGGCGGCCACTCCCTGCCTGGGATCGGCCTGATCATCCTCGGAAAGAAGCTCGAAGTGGACTGTCTTGTCTCCCACCTTGAAACCGGATGCATTGAGGTCATCCAGCGCGAGGCGGACACCGCGTTCATTGTCCTTGCCGCTATTGCTCTGGCCGCCGGTCAGCGGCCCGGCATGTCCGATTTTTACCGTAATGTCGGCTGCCTGTGCGGCAAACATCGCCATGGTGGAAACTGCAGCAAAAAGCGCCTTTAGCGGCATTGAAGTTTTCATGTTGTTGTCTCCTCAAAAAGTCTTGAATCAGTAGTTATGGGTTTTCAACAGATTGCGTACGCCATACAGGTTGTCGAATTCGAAATCAGGTCGTGGCTGCCACGTACCCAGTGCCTCCTTTCCTCTGTTCACCCACGCCACGTTCATGCCCAGCGGTTTGGCGCCGTCGATATCGGCCCAGGAGGCTAGCGAGCAATGCAGCACGCTCTCGGGAGAAACAGCGAGTCGTTCGAGCGCGAGTTTGAAAATGTCTGCCGATGGCTTGTACGCCTTGGCCATTTCCGCAGTCGTGACGTGTTCAAAGAAGTGCGTCAACCGACTCCGGCGCCAGAGGTCGCTGTCCATGTTCGTGACAGGCATCAACGGATAGCGCTCCGCCAGCCATGTCAGCACTTCGACCGAATCAGGATGTGGCGGCGCATCCTCCACCAGGCTGACCAGGAACATGTCCGTCAATACGGGAATGTCGAGGCTCTTCGAAATGCCTGGCGAAAGCGTGTCAAGTGTTGCGGCCAGCGCATCCTGTGCAACTTCGCGATACTTGCGATACTTCCCGCCACGGTAGAGGCGCACGTTACGAATGTCCCAATCGAGATAGATCTGGTTCAGTTCGCCAAAGGCTTCAATCTGGATTTCCGCCAGCACCTTTTTCATACCCGATATCCCTCCTTGGTCGACGTCAACCAAGGTGCCGAAATAATCAAACGTGATTGCTTTGATTTGCATATCTTTTCCTCTTATGTGGACTCGAATTTCCGCACCCGGGACGCTGCCTCGTCCGTGCCGAAACAAGCGATGGTTGCCGCCTGCTCCAGTTCAAGTGCAGTTGAGATTTGCGCCTGGAGTTGTGTCGTGACGAGCGTTTTCAATCTGCTGACAGAAAAGGCGGACTTGGCGGCGATCGTGGCGGCGATGTTCATTGCCTTTCGCATCACATCGTCGCGCGGCACAACCCAATTCACGAGCCTTAGATCGAGCAGCGCCTTGGCGTTCTGCTTTTCGCCGAGCAGCCACAGTTCCATCGCCTTCTGGTAACCCACTGCTTGCGGCAGCAGATGCGTAACACCGCCGGTGACGAACTGCCCCCACTCCATTTCAGGAAAGAAGCAGCACAGGTCTTCCGATGCCACCACGACGTCGCAGTTCAAGAGCCACTCGAACCCGCCGCCCACGGCATAGCCATGGATGGCGCCAACCACCGGCTTGTCTCCGAACATGAGATCGCGAGAAATTTGCTGGATGCGTTCGACGTGGTGGCGGATGCTGGCCGGGCTCTCGGTCTGGCGGGAAAAATCCTTCAGGTCATCTCCAGCGCAGAACGCCCGCCCTGCCCCAGTCAGCACCAGGACTTTCAGCGTTGGGTCGGATTGCGCCGCACGGAGCACCGCATGGAAATCGTCGAGCAGTTCTGCCCCGATGGCATTCAGCCGTTCCGGCCGGTTGAGGGTGATGACGCCGATGTCTGCCAGACGTTCAAATTTGACGTAGTTCATGCGGCCACCTGTTCGACCCATTTGGTTTTGCCATCCGTTCGGCCAAGCGACTCAAAGGGAATCATTTCAACAAGCGCCGTTGCGCCGATTCGTCCCTGAATTTCGCGTTCGAGGTTTTCTCTTGCTTCGGCCCATCCGGAAGGCGCAAGATGATGCGAAGCTTCGACCCGGACATCGATGCGGTCGTAGGGCCCTTCGCCGCGCAAGATGATGCGGAAGTGCCCCGAGCTGTACTGCGGCAGCGACTCGACGGCGGCGCGTACCGCACTCGGAAAGACATTGATACCGCGGACATTAAACATGTCGTCGGTCCGCCCGGTCACACGGAATCGCCAGGCAGTGCGCCCGTCTGGTCCAGGCGCAGTCTCGGTGATGGTGACCACGTCGCGTGTGCGGTAACGGATCAACGGCTGGCATTCCTTGTCCAGATGGGTACAGACCAGTTCACCCACGGTCCCGTCCTTGATGGGCAGACGCTGTCCGCTTTCCGGGTCGAGGATCTCGGCGAAGACCACGTCGCTCGCGTGATAAAGCAAGTCATTGGTCCAGGCTGTTTGCCCACCAAGTATGCTGAGCACTTCGGACAAGCCGAAGTTGGCATTCCGTACCTTGAAGCCCCATTTTTCTTCCATTGTTTCGCGGAATGCGAGATTGTCGAGGCCGGCCTCGCCCCCGAACAAGCCGAGACGCAGTCCAAGGTCGCGCGGCTGCCATTCGGGAAATTGTTCTCGCATTACCTTTTCCAGCATTGCCGGGTAAGACGGCGTACACGAGATCGCGGTGATACCGAGCTCCTTGATGGATCGGATCAGCTGTGCCGTATTGCCTGTGCCGTAGGGAAGCACGGTGGCACCAGTCGCTTCGAGCACGGTGTGGTCAGTAAAGCCTCCGGTCCACATGCAATAGTTCAGGCAATGCACCACTCGGTCCTCGCGGCGCAGGCCAGCGGCCCACATCGAACGCGCCCCGATACGCGCAACGTTCTCTGCGTCTTTCTTCGAATTGGAAAGAATCAATGGACGGCCCGTGGTGCCCGAAGTACGGTGCATCCGCGCCACCTGCGCCTGGGTGCAGGCGATGTAGTCACCGAAGGGATAATCGCCCTCCTGGCTGACCCGCAGCTCATCCTTTTCCGTCAGCGGCAGGTCTTGCAGGTCGTCGAGCGTGATGCGGCGCGAGGTGAATGCCGCGAGCTTGCGCTGATAGAAAGCGGAACGGGAGCGAACATAATCCCATTGCCGCTCCCACGCTGTGTCCTGGTATTGCCGTACCGCTTTCGGGGTCAATGTTTCGAATTCCGGATCGAAGAGTTCATCTGTCGTGCTTGCAGCGTTCAAGGTCATTGTTATCTCCGTAAGTCTGTATCGTTGCCGCGATATCACGCGGCTCTCTTGCTGTAGGCTTTGTTCTCGATGTCTTCGCGCTGCACGATGGCGCGGGCATGCTTCCCCTTTCCGACTTCACCGGACTCATCGGTAACGACGACGTAGAACCAGTAGACGCCGTTTTCCTTTCTTTCGAAAGTGGCGAGTGCCTCGACATTAGCCCCAAGCGGCGTGGGAGAAAAATGTGTGAACTCCACCCTTGCCCCGACCGACATTTCGCCGTAGCGAAGCAGTGGCGCCAACAGGGCCGCGCAAGCTCTCTCCATGAGACCAAGCATCGCGGGAGAAGAAAGTACTTCCGGATATATCTCTGCATCCCCGTCGCCGTATGCCGCGGCAAGGTCCGGCGCGGTTACGATCATGCGCAGCGTTGCGCTATCGCCTCGATTTAACATTGTTTGCTCCATTCCTTAAGTTGCACTTCCCTTTTGCAAGGCGTGTGCCAACGGCTATAGGAGATGGACTGGCAGGCGCTGGAAAGCAGGCTACAAGCGACGTGCGGCGGGCATTGTGCTATAGCAGTTCCTGGGAGCTCACGACAGGGTAGGCAGCAACGCAGGCAAAAAATTGAACGGATGTAAGGAGCGAACCGTTAAGAAAATTTACGGACGGCGGCGATTCGAATCATCGCTCCTCCGAAATATCCTGATAGGTCTAGGCGCAAACAGAGGATGCGCGCCGCAAAATAGACTGGGAACACATGACCCCGCTCGAATGTTGGGAGTTCAATATCCACGCTGTGGCGAAATTGAGCGATACCGGGGTCTGCAGCCTGTTCGAGAAGGAATACGTTGGCAAGTTCGGCAGCCGCGTGCCGATCCTGTCGGCGTTACCGTGATTGGCCGGCAATGCGATGCCGCGCAAGGAAATCCAGGTAGTGGAAGGTGTCACCGAGAATCGGGTCGTGCGGATTGATCTACTGACACCGCACGGCTTTAAGGTATGCGATACAGTCCATAGCCGCGAGGGCGTGGAGAAGGCTCAATCCCTGCAGTCCGACACTTCAGTTTGATCCGGGAACTTGACTACCTGAAGTCGACGTGTCGCCTTCCGCCAAACTGACCATTGCACAACACCTAGTTACCACACAGCGGTTGGCCCGGCCTTTATACCTGATGCCATCCAGGCATGTTCGCGAAGGTCTCTGTGTATTGGTGTGAGAACCGTTCGATGATATTGCCGAAGCAGTCTTCGCAGTAAACCAGCCTGTAGGGACGATCATGGAGGAACTGCCAGATTTGA
>DASVLM010000246.1:0-9387 GCA_036384875.1 Noviherbaspirillum sp. | reverse complement strand
GCTCCACCACGCGCAAGTACGGCGGCACCGGGCTGGGCCTGACCATTTGCAAGCGATTGGTGGAACTGATGGGTGGCAACATTCACGTCGAGAGCGAACCGGGCGCCGGCAGCACTTTCTGCTTCACCGCTCGCTTCGGTTTCGGACGGGATGCGAACCGGCGCGCGCTGCCCCGCGACCTGGCCGGCCAGCGCGTGCTGATCGTCGACGACCATCGCGATGCGCGGCGCGTGCTGGCGCTGCATTGCAAAGGATTGGAACTCATTGCCGATACCGCAGCGTCCGGCGAGGAAGCGCTGGTCGCAGTGCGCAATGCCGAGCACGAAGGAAAGCCCTACGCGGTGGTGTTCATGGACTGGGCGATGCCCGGCATGACCGGCATCGACACTGCACGAGCCATCGTGGAGCAATCCGCCGGCATGTCGCCGCGCATCGTGATGGTGACCGCGTTCGGCCGCGACGAACTGCACGGCGAGGACGCCGCCGTCGATCTGGATGCTTTCCTCGTCAAGCCCGTCAGCGCCTCGACGCTGTTCGATACGCTGATGCGCCTGTTCGGCAGGGGCGGCATGCCGCGCGAGCGGCGGCCCGTGCGCAACAGCGGACGAGACGGGCGAGAAGGCAAGGGCGGCATGCTTCAGGACTTGCAGGTGCTGCTGGTGGAAGACAACGTAGTCAACCAGCAGATCGCCGTCGAATTGCTGAGCGAAGCCGGCGTGGTTGTCGATGTCGCGGAGAACGGCAGCGTCGGACTCGACAAGCTGCGCGGCGGCACGCATTACGACGTCGTGCTGATGGACTTGCAGATGCCGGTCATGGACGGCTACGCCGCAATTGCGGAAATCCGTGCCGACGCCCGCTTCGATACGCTGCCCGTCATCGCCATGACGGCGCATGCCATGGCAGAAGAGCGCGACCGCTGCTTTGCCGCCGGCATGAACGATCATATCGCCAAGCCGATCGACCCCGAGGCGCTGTTCGACACCCTGATGCGCTGGGACGGCAGGCAGCCGCACGAGAAACATGCAACCAGCCACCAAGAAAACAGGAAGACCATGAAGGAGACACTTGTGCCCGCCGCCCAATGGATCGATACCGAAACCGCGTTGCGCCGCGTTGCCGGCAATACCGGCCTGTATCACAAGCTGCTGCGGCAATTTGCCGACGGCCAGCGCGATGCTGCGAAGCAGATCGCCGACTTGCTCGCTGCCGGCGATCGCACGGCGGCGGAACGCACTGCGCACAGCGTCAAGGGCGTGGCAGCCAATGTCGGCGCGCAGCCGCTGGCCGATGCGGCAAGCGCACTGGAAAAGGCCTTGCGCGCGGGCGAGGAAGCAGCGGCCCTGCTGGAGCGTTTCAGGAACATGATGGCGGTCACGGTCGAGGAAATCGGCCGCATCGCTCCGACTGACGCAGCGGCGACCGCAGCGGCAACCATACTCGACCCTGCGCCGCGCCCTGCGAAAGCCCTCTCAAAAGACACCTTCCAGCTGCTGATGGGTTATCTCTCGACCGGCGACAGCGCGGCCATCGACTGCTTCGCCGAACATCGCAGCGAACTGGTATCTGCACTCGGCGCACACGCGCAGCGGCTGGAAAAGGCCATCAACGATTTCGACTTCGAAACCGCACTCGGCGTGCTCGACGAAGCCGCCGGACGCATGAACTGGGGATGAGAGGCATGGACGACATCGTGTTCCGCGGCGCGCGCAAGACGATCCTGATCGTCGACGATACGCCGGACAACATCGTGCTGATGAACAGCCTGCTGAAGGAAACCTACCAGACCAAGGTGGCCAACAACGGCGAGCGCGCACTGAAGCTGGCGGCCGCCGCACCGCTGCCCGACCTCATCCTGCTCGACATCATGATGCCCGGCATCGATGGTTACGAAGTCTGCCGACGCCTGAAAGCCGATCCTGTCACGGCCGGCATCCCGGTGATCTTCCTTACTGCGATGACGCAAGTCGAGGACGAGCAGAAAGGTTTCGACGCCGGCGGCGCGGACTACATCACCAAGCCGATCAGCCTGCCCATCGTCGAGGCGCGCGTGCGCACCCACCTGCAGAACAAGGTCGCACGCGACTTCCTGAGCGACCAGAATGCCTTCCTTGAAAACGAGGTGGAAAAGCGCGTGCGCGAGATCGCGATGATCCAGGATGTGACGATCATGGCGATGGCGTCTCTGGCGGAAACGCGCGACAACGAAACCGGCGCGCATATCCGGCGCACGCAGAACTATGTGCGCGTGCTGGCGCAGGAATTGCGCACGCATCCGCGCTTTGCCGGGTTCCTGAACGACGAAGCGATCGAGCTGATCTACAAATCGGCACCGCTGCATGACATCGGCAAGGTGGGCATTCCGGACACCATCCTGCTCAAGCCCGGCAAGCTCACGCCGGAGGAATTCGAGATCATGAAGACGCACACCACGCTGGGACGCGACGCGATCGCCTACGCGGAGCGCCGCCTCGATGCGCCGAATTCCTTCCTGCGCTTCGCCCGCGAGATCGCCTATTCGCACCAGGAGAAGTGGGACGGCTCCGGCTATCCGGAAGGCCTGGCCGGCGATGCGATTCCTGTTTCCGCGCGGTTGATGGCGCTGGCCGACGTGTACGATGCGTTGATATCGAAGCGAGTCTACAAGCCGGCCTTCCCGCATGAGAAGGCCGTCGGCATTATCATCGAGGGACGCGGCTCGCACTTCGATCCGGACATCGTCGATGCCTTCATCGTCGTCGCGGACCGGTTCCGCGAAATCGCCAAACAGTATGTCGATGAAGGGAGCGAGTAAGGAAGGCGGCCGGGAACGGACCAGAGAGAAGTCGGACAGTACGCCGCCACCGCAGGCAGATTGAGCAGTTGAACATCGTTGCACCAGGCACCGCGGCTTCGCTGGAGCGAGCCGTGGAATCGCATTATTTCAAGGAGAAGATCGATGCCGAGCAGTTTTACCAGGAAGCGCGCCCGCGATAAAAAATTGTTGTCCCATTGGGACCGATGTGACGAAGCGCATTTTGCGCGCTTTAACATGTCGCGCGATATCGTCAAGGCGACGCAGCTGCAACTGCAAGGGCACATCGTGCTGCCGGGCGACCCCGACTACGACCAGGACCGCCTGCTGTTCTACCGCAATTTCAATTCCTACCCGACGATGATCATTTACTGCGCCGTCGAGAGCGATGTTGCCATCGCCCTGCAGCTCGCGCAGCAATCCAGCCTCGCATTCACGGTGCGCTCGGGCGGGCATTGCACCGCAGGCTTTTCCGCCGGCAGCGGCGCGCTGATCGACGTCAGCGAATTGAATGACGTTTCCATCGACGCGGAGAACCTGGTGGCGTCGGTCGGCTGCGGTTGCCCGTTCAGCAAGTTCTCCTCGGCGATGCAGCTGCAAGGCATGCACGTTCCCATCGGCGAATGTGAAGACGTCTGCGTCGGCGGTTTCGTGCAGGGCGGCGGCTACGGATTCACTTCGGTCACGTACGGCATGAACTGCGACAACGTGATCGACATGCGCGTCATGCTCGCCGACGGTTCCATCGTCACCGCGAGCCCGACGGTCAACTACGACCTGTGGTGGGCGATGCGCGGTGGCACCGGCGGCACCTTCGGCGTGCTGCTTTCCGTGCGTTACCGGCTGCGTCCGCTGGGCGACGTGTTCGGCTGGGCGCTCATCTGGCCGCTCGACACCGAGCAGGAGTTGCAGAACGCCACCGGCGCGCTGATGGAACTCCAGGCGAATTACATGCGTACCGGCTCGCCGCAAATGAATATCCAGGTATCGCTGTGCTTCCAGCCCGGCGAGCAGGCCGGCATGCCGCCGTCTGACGTCAAGCCTTACCTGATGGTGCGCGGCCTGTATGTGGGCGACACCGCGTCCGGCGAAGCCGCGATCGCGCCGCTGCAGGCCTTGCCCGGCGCCGTCACGCAGTGGACCCTGACCAGTAGTTTCAACGACCTGAATTACCAGCTGCTGAACACGCCGTACGGCATGCCTTACTTCCCGCCGGACAGCCCGATGCCCTACGTCGACAAGGTATCGCGCTATGTATCGCGCGACCTGACGCCGGCGGAGTGGCGTTCGCTGCTGGATTACTACAAGACCACGCCGAACCAGTATTCCTACGCCTACCTCGAGTTCTACGGCGGTGCGATCAATGCCTACCCCAAGGACGCCAGTGCCTTCATCCATCGCGACACGGTGTTCGACGCGGTAATGGACGTGATGTGGTACGACGACGCCGGAGAGGCAGCGGCCGAAGCCTTCCTCGCGGGCTGGACTGCGCTGATCGAGCCGATGTCGAACGGCCACGTCTACCAGAACTATCCGCGCCTGAACGAAACCGAATACGCGTGGCGCTACTGGGGCGATGCCCACGCCGGGCTGTACGCAGTCAAGTGCAAGTACGATCCGACCAATGCCTTCCGCTTCGCCCAGTGCGTGCCGCCGCTGCTGCCGCCGGGAGGCGGCATCGGGCCGGTCATCATCCTGCCGGAACCCTTGCAATCGGCCCTGGAGCAGCCGATCGTCTATAGCCAGAACGCAGGCGCAGTCCTTCGGCTGCAGGCATCGTAAGCAGCATGATCCCATCGCCCCGGTGCAATTGAAGCGCCGGGTGTGGGATCATGCAATGCAATACAGGGAACGAGATGGGAAAGTTTGCATGAGGCGCCGATTTCTGAAGTTCGTGTCCGGCTGTTGGCTGGCCTTGTTGTGTGCGGCATCCTGGGCGGTGCCGCAGAAAAACCTGCGCTTCGAGCAGTTCGGCGTGGAGCAGGGGTTGCCGAATGAACTGGTGCAGGCCTTGCTGCAGGACCGGCAGGGCTTCATGTGGATAGGCACGCAGAGCGGGCTGGTCCGTTACGACGGCGCCCGGGTCGTCTTTTACCGGCGCGATGCCGACAAGCCGGGCAGCCTTTCCGATTCCTGGGTCACGGCGCTGTACGAGGACGGCCGGGGCCGGCTGTGGGTCGGCACGCATATCGGCGGCCTGCATCGTTACGATCCCGTCACCGAAAGCTTTGTCCGTTACCAGCGCAACGCGGCGGACAGTCGCGGACCCGGCGCCAACCAGATCAATGACATTGCCGGCGATGGTGCCGGCGGCATGTGGCTGGCGACCGCCGACGGCCTCGTCCATTTCGATCCCGACAGCGAGAAATTCACCGTGCTGCGTCATGACGCCGCCCAGCCCGGCAGCCTGGTGAACGACCGCGTGACGGCGCTGGTGCCGGACCGGCAGGGCAATCTCTGGGTCGGCACGGCGGCCGGTCTTGACAAGATGGCGCCGGACACCCGACGCTTCGAGCATTACCTGCCTGAGCCCGGCGCGGCGCCGGACCCAAGGCATAACGACGTGCATGCCTTGCTGGTGGATCGCGACGGCGGATTGTGGGTCGGCAGCGCAGCCGGACTGGAGCTGCGGTCGCGCGATGGCCGGAAGAAGCGTTTTGCTGCCGGCGAAGGCTTGCCGGCGGGCGCGGTCGACGCGCTGTGCCAGGACAGGGATGGCGGAATCTGGGTCGGCACGCAGGACGACGGCCTCCAGCGCTGGGATCCGGACGCAGGGCGCTTCCATTCGTACCGTTACCAGCCGGGCGATCCGCACAGCATCGCCGACAATCGTGTCGTCGCGCTGCTGCAGGACAGGTCGGGCACCTTATGGGTCGGCACCTGGAATCGCGGCACCAGCCGCATCGATTTGAGCAGCGGCGGCTTCGAGCGCTTCGTGCATATCGCCGACGATCCGCACAGCCTGGGCGCCGGGCGCGTGCAGGGCATCGCCCCCGATGGCAAGGGGAACGTATGGATCGGCACCTGGGGCGGCGGACTCAACAGGCTGCACAAGGGCAGCGAAGAGGTAGAGCACTATCGCAATGATCCCGCCAATCCGCACAGCTTGAGCAACGATGTCGTGCGCGCGGTGCAGGTGAATGCCGACGGCGTGTGGGTCGGCACGGCGGGCGGCCTGAACCTGCTCGATCCCGCCACCGGCCGATTTACCCGCTTCCTGAACGACCCCGCCGATCCGCACAGCATCAGTTCCAACCAGGTTTACTCGCTTGGACTCGACCGCTCCGGCAATTTGTGGATCGGCACCATGGATCGCGGCCTGAACAGGTACGACGCGAGCAGCAAGACCTTCGAGCGCTTCCTTCCCGACCCGAAGAATCCCGACAGCCTGAGCAGCCCGTTCGTCACGCAGATACTGGAAGACACGGGCGGCAACCTGTGGATAGGCACGACCGGCGGGCTCGACCTGCTGGACCGCAAGACCGGTCGTTTCCGGCATTTCAGGCATAACGAAAAAGACCGTGCCACCCTCAGCCAGAACGCCATTACGCGCCTGATCGAGGACCATTCCGGCACCATCTGGGTCGGCACGACGAGCGGCTTCAACCGGATGGAATACCGCAGGGACGGCAGCATCCGGTTCCGTCGCTATTCGGTGCGCGACGGCATGGAAAACGACGTCGTGCTGGATATCGAGGAGGATGACGACGGGCAGCTCTGGCTCGGCACCAATGCAGGTCTATCCCGGTTCGACCCGGTGCGCAGCACCTTCAAGAATTTCACGGCGGTCGATGGCCTGATCGACGGCACCTACATGGTTGGCGGCGGCGCCAAGGATAGCGACGGCACGTTATTCTTCGGCGGCACGCGCGGGCTGACCGTTTTCAATCCGAAGGCGATCCGCTACAACCCGGTGACGCCGCCGGTGGCGATCACCGATTTCCTGATCCTCAACAAGTCGGTGCGCGGCGGCCAGCTTCCGGAGGATGTGGAAATGGCCGGCGCCATCACGAACACCGGCGAAGTTGCGCTCCCTTATCGTTACCCGATGTTTTCGCTGGAGTTCGCCGGGCTGCACTATGCCGATCCCCAGCACATGCGCTACGCCTACAAGCTCGAAGGCTTTGACCGCGACTGGGTGCGCGTCGATGCGAACCATCGCATTGCCACCTATACCAACCTGGAGCCGGGCCAGTATGTGTTCCGCGTCAAGGCCGGCACCAAGGACGGCATCTGGAACGACGAGGGCGCAAGCCTGCGCATCACGATCACGCCGCCGTTCTGGAAGACCTGGTGGTTCCGCCTCATGGCGGTGGCCGCCGTGCTGGGAAGCGCCTATCTCGTGTACCGGGCGCGCATACGGCATTTCGCGCACCAGCAGGGCATGCTCGAACAGCAGGTGCGGGAACGTACCGCCGACCTCAACCAGGCGCTGCTCGAACAGCAGGCGATTCTAGACAATGCGGTTGCCGGCATCGCCTTCCTCCGGAACCGCGTCGTGCGTCGCTGCAATAGCAGTTTCGAGGAGATGTTCGGTTATGCGCCGGGCGAACTGGTCGACCGCTCCGTGCGGCTGCTGTATGCATCTGACGAAGACTTTGAAAACCGGGGCAGGGAAGCGCTCGAAGCAATCCGCGCAAACGGCGTGTACACCGCAGACTTCTCCCTGGTGCGCAAGGACGGCAGCACCATGTGGTGCATCAGCCATGAGAAACTGGTCGACCCGACGGATGCCGGCCAGGGCATGGTGGTCGTGATACTGGACATCACGGCGCGCAAGGCGGTGGAGCAGGCGCTGGCCGTGGCCAAGGAAGAGGCGGAAGCCGCAACGCGGTCGAAGTCGCTCTTCCTCGCCAACATGAGCCATGAGATCCGCACGCCGATGAACGCCATCATCGGCTTGTCGCACCTGGCGCTGAAGACCGAGCTGGACGCCAAGCAACGCGACTATGTGGCCAAGATCCACAACGCCGGCACGTCGCTCCTGGGCATCATCAACGACATCCTCGATTTTTCGAAGATCGAGGCCGGCAAGCTGGACATCGAGAATCGCAACTTCATGCTCGACCGCGCGCTGGAAAGCGTGACGACGGTGATCGGCCAGAAAGCGACCGACAAGGGCTTGGAGCTGATCTTCGACGTGCCGCCGGACGTGCCGCAATATCTCGTCGGCGATCCGCTGCGGCTGGAACAGATCCTCACCAACCTCATCGGCAACGCCGTCAAGTTCACCGAGCATGGCGAAGTGATGGTGACGGTGGAATGGCTCGAGACAACCGGCGCGCAGGTCAAGCTCAAGTTCTCGGTACGCGACACCGGCATCGGCTTGACACCCGAGCAGCGGCAGCGGCTGTTCCAGGCATTCACGCAGGCGGACGGCTCGATCACCCGCAGGTACGGCGGCACCGGCCTGGGCCTGACCATTTGCCGGCGCCTCGTTGAAATGATGGGCGGCACGATCTGGGTGGACAGCGAGTTCGGCGCCGGCAGCACCTTCAGCTTCACCGCATGGTTCGGCCGCGGACAGAACAATGATTTGCGCACCTTGCCGGAAAACATCCGCGGCTTGCGCGTGCTGGTGGTGGACGACAATCCGGATGCGCGCCGCGTGCTCGTCGGACATTGCGCGACGCTGCCGCTGACGGTCGATGAAGTGTCATCCGGACAGCAGGCCCTGGAAGCGGTGCGCAATGCGGAAGGCGAAGGGCGGGCTTACGGATTGGTGCTGATGGATTGGTCGATGCCGAACATGAACGGTCTCGACGCAGCCCGCGCCATCAAGTTCGACCCGGCACTGGCCGCGCCGCCATCGATTCTGATGGTGACGGCTTTCGGACGCGACGTGGTGAAGGAAGAGGCAGACAAGATCCCGCTCGACGGCTTCCTGATCAAACCGGTGAATGCATCAACGCTGGTCGACACGCTGCAGGAAATGTACGGCCGCAACGCCCATGCCGCGACAGCCGGCAACGCGCCGTTGCGGCTGGACGGCATGCGCGTCCTGCTGGTGGAAGATAACGCGGTGAACCAGTTGATTGCCGGCGAACTCCTGTCCAGTGCCGGCGTGAAGGTGGATATTGCCGACAACGGCCGCATTGCGCTGGATCGATTGCGCGCCGGCGAGCGTTACGACGTCGTGCTGATGGATTTGCAAATGCCGGAGATGGATGGTTATGTGGCGACGGAAGCAATCCGCGCGGATGCATCGATCCAGGACGTAGTCATCGTTGCGATGACTGCGCATGCGATGCCGGAGGAGCGCGAGCGCTGCATCGCCGCCGGAATGAACGACCATGTATCCAAGCCGATCGACCCCGATGTGCTGTTCGCGACACTGGCGCGCTGGCGTCGGCCGCAGGACAGCAAACTCGTGCAGCCTATGTAACGTTCACTCCGGCGATCGCTTTGATACTGGAATGACATGCGCGGCCCGGGTTCTCAAGATCGAATCCGGGCCGCCGGGAGCGTCAGGCAAACAGCCCGCCGCGATTGATGCTGAACTCGCTGATGTCGTAGGCGCTCTTGCCGGTGGTCGCCAGTTCGACCAGGATGCGGCCGAATAGTGGCGTGTACTTGAAGGCGCGTCCCGATTC
>DASVLM010000245.1:0-2874 GCA_036384875.1 Noviherbaspirillum sp. | reverse complement strand
TATTGGGGCTGCAACCAGTACATCACCCAACGCGCGCTGGGAGCCGACCTGCCGACCGCCCGCAAAGGCTTGCTGTTCGCGGCCTTCCTCAAGCTGCTGATGCCGGTAATCGTGGTCCTGCCCGGGATCGCCGCCTTTGCCCTCGACAAGTCGGGAGCACTGGGCAGCGCCATGACGCAAGGCGGCGAATTGAATCCGGATCGCGCCTACCCTACCCTGCTCAACCTGCTGCCGCCAGGCCTCAAAGGTATCGCCTGCGCCGCGCTGACGGCCGCCGTGGTCGCCTCGCTGGCCGGCAAGGCCAACAGCATCGCAACCATCTTCACGCTCGATCTTTACAAAAAGTCCTTCAATCAGGCTGCCGACGAAGAACGCATTGTCCGGGTCGGCCGCCTTGCCGTAGTGGGGGCCATGGTGCTGGCGGTGTTTATTGCCCCGATGCTCGGCATCGACAAGAAAGGCGGCTTCCAATATATCCAGGAATACACCGGCTTCGTTTCACCCGGCATCCTGGCCATGTTCCTGCTGGGTTTCTTTTGGAAGAAAACCACCACGGGCGCGGCAATGTTCGCCACCGTGGGGGGCCTCATCGGCTCGATCGTGCTGAAGTTCCTTCCGCAAATGATGGACCTTTCCTTCCTGGAGCCGATCGGCTTTGCCAAAATGACGCAAGCCGGCGTAGCCGAAATACCCTTCCTGGACCGCATGTTCATCGTGTTCTGCTTCGTGACGGCCGGAATGGTGCTGATCAGCAAACTGGCGGAAGCCAGGCGCTTCGGCAGCATCCGCCACCTCCATGTCGATACCTCGCTGTTCCGCGTCGATGGCGCCTTTGTGCTGGGTTCGGCGGTTATCGGTGTGGTGCTGACTGCAATCTACGGCATGTGGTGGTAAGTTCAGGACCCGCAAATCCTGGGCAACAGAAGCAGCGGGCGCCTTTACCGTCGGTAAAGGCGCCCGTTGTTCGTCCGGACCGAAGAAGGCCGCAGCCTCCGGCAAGTCAAGCGCAAGCCATCTGAGCGGCGTTCGCGCCCAAGGCCCGCTCGCGGTAGGCGTGCGGGGTGCAACCCAGTTCGCGTTTGAATACCAGGTGCATATATTGCGGAGAGGTGAAGCCGCAGTCCAGTGCCACGTCGGCAATGCTGCGCGACGCGTCTTCCACGCCAGCCTTGGCTGCGTCCAGCTTGAAGCGCAGGATCGCGTCATGCACGCTGCATCCCAGCTCCTGGCGGAAGTAGGTCTCCAGCGAAGAACGCGACACGCCCACGTATTCCGCCACCTGTTTGGTTTTGATGCCCTGACAGGCATACTGGCGGATAAAGTGCTGGGCTCGCATGACATGCGGATACTTGACCGCACGATGCTGGCTCGATGCCAGCACGTTGATCCCGGAAGGCGGTACGTGGATACGGGTGTTGGACAAGCGCACGCCGTGCAGCATCTGGTCCAGCAAATGCGCCGCGGTGCGCCCCATTTCCTGCGCACCCTGAATCACCGAGCTCAACGGAATGCGGGCCAGCATGCGCACCATCGGGTCGTTGTCGATGCCAATCAGCGCCACCTCCTCCGGGACGGCAATACCGGCGATAGTGCAGGCTTGCAGCAGCTGGCGCGCGCGCGCATCGGTCACGGCGATGATCCCCACCGGTTTGGGCAGGCTGCGCAGCCATGCAATCTGCCCCTGTACCGCCTCATCCCATGAGGAAGCGCTGGTTCCGCAGCCGCGATAGATCTCCGCCTTCAGCCGCTCTTCCTGCATCAGGCTGGCAAAGGCCAGCTCGCGCTCCTGCGCCCAGCGGTTTTGCTGATTCTCCGGGAGGCTGAACAAGGCGAATTGATACAGGCCGACATCGATCAAATGATCGCGCGCCAGCTTGATCAGCTTGTAATTATCGGTGGCGACATAGGGCACGCCTTGCGGATATTGTGCTTGGTCCGTGTACGACCCACCCACCGCCACCACGGGGATACGGCATCCCGACAACGCTTGCGCGACGGCGGGATCGTCAAAGTCGGCAATGATGCCGTCACCCTGCCAGTGCTCGATGCCGTTCAGGCGCAAGCGAAAATCCTCTTCCAAGAACAGGTCCCAAGCGGAGCGCGTACCGCCCAGGTAGGCACCTATCCCGGATATGATTTCACGGTCGAAGCTTTTGTTGGCATTGAAAAGCAGAGCAATACGATGCGGCTTGGTGGTTTTCATCCCGCGATGTCTCCAAATTTTGGTGTATTTTTTTGTCCGGCAGGCAACGACAACCGCTCCGTTCAAGGGAGACCGGGTGAGCCACCAACCGGGAGTAACCCACGAAAATCATAGGACGCCAGGACGTACGGGCACTAACGCTTGCGGAGGAATTTCTAGAAAAATGCAGAAAGTGGAATTAATTCTGCAAAGAGTGCAAAGTTCAGTCAGGGGTGTCTGGGCAGACTTCAGGCGGGGAAGAGGCGGCGGGTTGTTGTTTTGCAATTGTCCGGAAAGCTTTTGGTGTGCAGCCGTATTCTTCCTTGAACAGCTTATTAAAATACGACACGTTCGCATAACCGACGGAATAGGCGATTTCAGCGATCGAAGCGTCACTGTTTTCGACCAACAACCTGGCAGCCTCAGTCAACCGTAATTTGTTGAGGTAGCTGGTGAAAGTCATGTCCAACTCCGACTTCAGGACTTCATTGACTTTGTTCCGGTTAACACCCGTTTCATTCGTGACACGTTCCAGGTCCAGTTCTGAATTCGTATAATTGGTCGCGATATATCGCAATACCGATGCTTTTTCTTTATCTTTGTAAGGCTCCAACGTCAATTGGCGATATGCCATCAATGGAAGATCTTTTTTCATTTTTGCATCCATGCTGGCCGTCAGCGCGCGGGCATGA
>DASVLM010000244.1:0-3954 GCA_036384875.1 Noviherbaspirillum sp. | reverse complement strand
AATCTTCCGCCTCCAGCCAGCACTTGTATTGCTCCGGACTGCGCAGGCAGGTGTTGAGGAAATCGGCGAGTTCATGGAAATACCGCTGCATCACTCGTCACCTCCGAACACATCCACGCCTGCGAAGAGGCAGGCCGGCGAAGCATGGCCGACGCGG
Organism: Noviherbaspirillum sp.; assembly: GCA_036384875.1. GTDB lineage: Bacteria > Pseudomonadota > Gammaproteobacteria > Burkholderiales > Burkholderiaceae_D > Noviherbaspirillum. The sequence continues at coordinate 3,797 of DASVLM010000244.1, read as the reverse complement.
ATGACCTGTGACGGTTCGCCCTTGCCGCAATATGGCGTGCCCATGACCTCGAAAGTCGATTCATCGCCGACTGCTTTCAGCGAGCGCCAGAACGACTCCGAGATGCCGCGGTAATTCGGATTCTTCACGACGCCTTTCAACTCTCCGCCTTCAATCAACCGTGCCCATTCGCAGCCGAACTGGAACTTGTTGCGCGAGTCGTCGATGGACCAGGACACGTTAGTATCCATCAGCACGCCGCGTTCGACCGACTTGATCATGTCATGCAGCGAGCTCGAGCCCGGTTCGATGTTGAGATTGGCCATGCGATCGATAGGCGGGCGATTCCAGCTGCAGGCGCGCGAATTGGCCACGCCCACGATGCCCGCCCGCGCCTGCGACACCGTGCCGCCGAGCGGACGTTCCAGGATGCCGTTTCGGATCAGCCAGGTCTTTTCCGCCTGCGTACCGTCGTCGTCCCACTGATAGGAGGCGAACTGTTCTCGGCGCGTCGGGTCATGCGTGACGTTGAGTAGCTCCGAGCCGTAGCGAAAGTGGCCGAACATGTCGAGCGTAACGAAACTGGTGCCGGCGAAGTTGCGCTCGTCGCCGAGGATGCGATCGAGTTCGAGGGGATGGCCGATGGACTCGTGGATCTGCAACATCATCTGCGTCGGCATCAGCAGCAGGTCCATCGTCCCGCTCGGGCAGTTGGGGGCCGCAAGCAGGTCCAGCGCTTCGTGCGCGACGCGTTCGCCGCTGCCATGAAATTTCGCATGCTCCAGCACTTCGAGCCCGCCCTGCCGGCAATAGCCGTTGTACTGGCCGCCGAGGCTGCGCGTCTGCGTATCGATGCCTTCGTTCGCCGTCACCGCAAGATTGGGAACAACATAGTGAAAATCCTGCTGCACGTCGGCGCCATTCGAACTCAGGTAGAGCTGCGACGATCTCACCATCATCAGCGATGCATACCAGTCCACGACGCGCGGATCGATCTTGCAAGCTTTCGATTCGCGCATCAGCAAGTCGATCAGGTCGGTAGGCGACAACGTCGCCTGCGATCCCTGCGTGCCGACATAGCGTCCGCGCAGGCTGGGCAGTTCGATCTTCGAATAATCGACCACCGATTTGCCGGCCGTCGCTTCCGCCCATCCAGTCGCTCGCGAAACGGCTTCCTTCAAGCCGGCATCAGTCAGGTCACTGGTGGCCGCGTACCCATAGCCGCCACGATGAATGACAATGACCATCGCGCCGCGGTCGATGTTCGAAGTCACAGGTTGCAGCACATCCTGCCTGACCGTCATCTGGTCGGTGGTCTCATCGACCACGCGCAGCGAGCAGAAATCGACTGCGGGAACGATGCTCTTGAACAGCAGACGAATGTCGTCCAGCACATTGGACTCCGGATCATGCATGCCGCTGGGCTCCGATTCCCTTCGGAATCGCGCTCAGCAGCGTGCGGGTGTAAGGATGCGTCGGATTGCGATAGAGCTCATCGGAATTCGCCATCTCGACGACTTCGCCCTGGTTCATCACCATCACCTGGTCGGAGATGTATTTCACCACCGCGAGATCGTGCGAGATGAAGATGTAGCTCATGCCGTATTCTTCCTGCAGCTCCTGCAGCAGGTTCAGCACCTGCGCCTGCACCGACACGTCGAGCGCGGACACCGATTCGTCGCACACCAGCACTTCCGGCTTCAGCGTCAGGCAGCGCGCGATCGCAATGCGCTGGCGCTGGCCGCCGGAGAACTCGTGCGGATAGCGATTGAACGCCGCGGGTGGCAGGCCGACGCGCTTCAGCAATTGTTGCGCGATCTCGGCGCGCTCGCTGTCGTTGGCACCGATGTGATGAATGCGCATCGGCTCCATCAGGATCTGGCCGACGGTGAAGCGCGGATTCAGCGACGCATACGGATTCTGGAAGATGATCTGGATGCGACGCTTGTAGGCCATGAAGTCCTTGTCCGACATGGAAAGAATATCCTTGCCTTCGAACAGCGCTTCGCCCTGCGTCGCCTTGTGCAGGCGCAAGAGCGTCAGGCCGACCGTCGTCTTGCCGGAGCCGGATTCGCCCACCACGCCCAGCGTCTTGCCGCGTGGTAGCTTGAACGACACATCCTTCACCGCCTTGAACTCCTTCTGGCCGAAGAAACCTTCGCGCGTGTAGAAGCTCTTGCCGAGGTTGCGCACCTCCAGCACGATGTCTTCATTGCCTGTCAGGCCGCGGCTGCGCTGCTGGTGTGTGGCAATGGGCTCGGTGTTCCCGTTCATGTAATCGTCGATTACCGGCAGGCGCATCGGGCGGCTGTCGATGGTCGGGCGGCAGCGCAAGAGCGCCTTGGTATAGGCATCCTGCGGGTGTTCGAAAATCTGCGTCACGTCGCCGGCTTCGCGCACTTCGCCGTTGCGCATCACGATCACGTGGTCGGCGATCTCGCCCACCAGCGCGAGGTCGTGCGTGATGAAGAGCACCGACATCTCGTGCTTCTTCTGCAGATCGGCAATAAGATCGATGATCTGCTTCTGGATCGTCACGTCGAGCGCGGTGGTCGGCTCGTCTGCGATCAGCAGCTTGGGCTCGCAGGCGATTGCCATCGCGATCATCACACGTTGCTGCTGGCCGCCGGACATCTGGCTGGGGTAAGCGTCGATCTTGCGCTCCGGTTCGGGGATGCCGACTTCGCGCAGCAGTTCGATGGCGCGCGTACGTGCTGCCTTGCCCTTCAAACCCATGTGCAGCATCAACACTTCGCAGAGCTGGTAGCCGACCGTGAACACCGGGTTGAGCGAGGTCATCGGCTCCTGGAAGATCATCGAGATTTCCTTGCCGCACAGATCGCGCCGCTCAACAGCCGACATGGCCAGCAGGTTGCGGCCCTCGAACATGATGCTGCTCTCGGAATGAACAATGGACGTTTCCGGCGGCAGCAAGCCCATGGTGGCAAGCGAGCTGACGGACTTGCCGCTGCCCGATTCGCCGACCAGCGCCACGGTGGCATTGCGCGGAATGTCGAAGGACACGCCCTTCACCGCTTCCACGCTGCGCTTCTTGTCGGTCCTGAAGCTGACGCGCAGGTTGCACACTTGCAGTAATGGATTCTGGTTCATGGCCTTCCTTTATTTCAGCTTCGGATCGAGCGCATCGCGCAAGGCATCCGTGAACATCGAGAACGCCGTCACCAGCACCGCCATCGCCACTGTCGCCGCGGCAAGCTGCCACCATTTGCCGAGGATCAGCTCGTTCTGCGCTTCGTTCAGCATGCTACCCCAGGACACCACGCCGACCGGCACGCCAAAGCCGAGGAAGGAAAGAATGACCTCGGACTTGATGAAGGCGACCACGAGAATCGATACCTGCACCAGCGCCACATGGCTGACGTTGGGGAAGATGTGATTGAACATCTTGCGCCAGTTGGACGCGCCGATCGCATCCGCCGCCCACACGTATTCGCGCGACTTGTGCTTCAGGTATTCGGCGCGGATGAGCCGGTAGGTGCCGGTCCATCCGGTGAGCGCGAGGATGAGCACGATGGTCACCACGCCCTTCTGCTGCAACACTGCCGCTACCGCGAGGATGAGCAGCAGGTAAGGTACCGAGGTAAAGATGCTGTAGAACCAGTTGAAGAAGTCGTCCACCCACTTGCCGTAGTAGCCCGACAAGGCGCCGAACACTGTGCCCAGGAACGTCGCCAGTACGGCGGCGACCAGACCAACGATGATCGAGGTTTCGGCACCCTTGATCGTTTTCTTGATCACATCATGACCCCACTTGTCGGCGCCGAACGGCAGTGTGGCCTTGCGCGCGGCGGCCTTGC
>DASVLM010000243.1:0-9004 GCA_036384875.1 Noviherbaspirillum sp. | reverse complement strand
GGGATATCCATCTTGTTCATCGGCTCAACCGGCTCTTTCTGCAGGGTGGCATCGACCGCAAGGTTTTCCTCGTGGCGGCAGGCGACCCGCATGAAAACTACGCCTGCTTCCAGGAGCTCGTCGTATTAGCCAAACGGTTGAACATCGAACCTCTTGTCAAATTCATCGGCTCGCTGCCGCATGCGTGCATGCCGGTGCGGAACAAGGCGAACACGATCGAGGATCTGTATTACTCCTGCGACCTCGTCTCTTTCCTCACGTCCTGGGATTACGACAGCTACGGCAATCCTGTCGGGGAAGCGATCAGCGCCCAGCGCTGCTACATCACGACCAGCTACGAATATTATTGGGAAGTCTATGGCCAGCATGGATTCGAAGCGCCGGTCATGGCGATCTCGGAAGAGAACGATGGCTTGCCTGATGAAGCATTTGTTGGCGAGGTCTACGCGCTTCTGAATGACAAGCAGCGTATGCATGACTCTGCACAAAGAAACTTCCTTATTGGCGAGGAAGTCATTTCGGATAACGTGATGGGCATTCTCGACTTGGCATGATGTTGCGCGCGAACGCGCCGACCAATAGCAGGATGACGACGCCCGCACTGAACGCCGCCGTGAGGCTGAAGTGACGCGCGACCTCGCCGATCAGCACCGGGCCGCTTAACAAACCCGTGTAGCCGACGAGCGTTACCGCAGGAAGAGCAAAGCGGGGCGCAATATCCGGCTGGTTGCCGGCGGTGGTAAACAGGATCGGTATGACATTGGCCAGCCCGATACCGGTCAACATGAATCCCGCCAGCGAAAGGCCGGCACGATCCGCCAAGACGATCAACGCCAGCCCGGCAGCTGCGCCCACACTGCCCAGCATCAGCAGGCGCGGCCTGCCAATGACGTCGACGAGGCGATCGCCATGCAGCCGCCCCAATGCGACTGTGATCGAATAAAGTGTGTAGCCAAAGCCAGCCTCGCCTTTCTCCATGCCGCGTTCCGCATGCAGGAAGACGGCAGACCAGTCCAGCATGGCGCCTTCAATCAGGAAGATAAAAAAACACAGCAAGGCAATAAACAACAGCCTTGGGTGCGAGAGCGCCTGCAAGGTGCTTCCGTGTTCGCCGGCTTCCTGCGGGCGCTTTGCCAGCAGATGGGCGGAAGCCGGCATCATGATGATGGCGATCAGCAGCACAATCAGCAGAACCGCATGTCGCGGCGCGACGCCTGCCCACAACAGCAGGCTGACGCTCCCGGCGCCTGCAATGCTGCCGATACTGTAAAAGCCGTGGAAACCGGACATCCTGGCCTGCCCGCTCTCGCGTTCGACAATCACGGCTTGTGCATTCATCGACACATCCAGCAGGCCGTTGGCTGCCCCGAACATGAGCAACGCGCAACCCATCTCAACCGGAGAAGCGACGGACATCATGAGCGGCAGGTCGACACAGAGGATGAGCGCGCAGGCAAGAATCAGAACCCGGCAGCCGAACCTGGCGATCAGGCGGCCGGTCAAGGGCATGACCAGCATGGAGCCCGCTGCAATACAAAACAAGAGCAGGCCCAGCGCACCGTCATCGATGTCGAGACGGGATTTGACAAACGGAATCAGCGGCGCCCAGGCCGCCATTCCCAACCCGGCAATGAAGAAAATGCTGCGGGTGGCACGCTGCGCAAGGAGGTTCGAACCTGCATGCGCAGGAGAGAAACGGGTGCTCACGGAGATATGTCCTTCTTGTTGCCAGCACGCCTGCGACGACAACCTGGCCGACTGGGATAGGCTCTCAATACGGTCAGCTTAAATTCTCCGCTACCGCCAGGTAATCGGTGTAAATCTGCGGCGAACCGGAGAAGGACGCGAGTCGCTTCCATTCTTCGTACATCTGCTTGGTGTCCCGGTGTGCCTGCGCGAATTTCGCTGCCTCTGCGGTGGCGATATCCGGTTCGGGATAGAACGCATCGAGTGCTGCCAGGCTCGCTATCTCCATCAACACCACATACTGGTCCAGGCGGTTTCCCCGCTCGCCTTTCAGCAGCCGGAATTTCCAGTCCGGATAATCTTCGATGCGATGGTGGTTCTCGTCGATGAAGGTTTCGAACGTTTCGGCTTTGACGTCGGGACGCAAGGCGAGGTTATGAATGCCAATCACTCGCGCGACCGGATCTTTCCCCGGTCGGTCCTGATAGCGCGGGCCATCGGGTACCGTGCTTTTCTTGTTCTCCGCCAGCAGGCGATAGTCGGTGTAGATCGTCGGCAGCTCGCTGAAGGTGCCGTAGGTTTTCCATTCGCGGAGGATGTCCTGCGCCTCGGGATGGTCACGCCAGAACTGGCGCGCCGACTCCGTCTGATTGCCGTCAGCGGCCACGTAGCGATCGCGCTGTGCGACGCTGTCGATTTCAAACAGCATGAGATATTGACCGGCGCGTTCACCGCGCAGGCCACGCAACAGTGTCCAGCGCCAGCCGGGGTAACAGGGAATATGCACGCCCTTCTCGCGCACGAACGCTTCGAACCGCTCCGGCGTCACGCCGGCTTCGGTATCGATGGCGATGTAATAAAAACTGAAAACCGGTGCGGGCGTTGTTGTGGTGTTATTTTCGTTGCTCTTCATGCTTCGGATGTCGCGAACTGAGTGTTGATGATGGCTTCGACCAGCGTCACGCCGTTGGCGGTCAGGGCGACCGTATCCTCGCTGACGTTAACCAGCTCCTTGTCGGCCAGCGTCTTGAGCGTGCGACTGATGATGGTGTTCTCGAAAAAACTGTTGCCATCGAAACGCTGCTGGAACACCTTGTCGTTCACCGGCCTCAACGTGGAAAGTGCCATCTTGAAGGCATTCACTTCGCGCTGGAGCGGAGAGACGCCCCGGCTTTCATCGATGGGCAAGCGGTTTTCATCCAGCGCTTCCTTGTATTTCTGGTAGCCGGTGATATTGATTGCTTCGGCCCGCGTGCATTTCGAGCTGCCGCCGAGGCCAATCGCCACTTCCGGATACTGCTTGTCGAGATCGGTGATCAAGCCTTTCCATTTTTCCGGAGCGAGGTCTTGCCGGTGGAAGTACATCGTCGGATGTTCGATATAGCCGGGCGAAAGATATTGTTCCACCAGCTCGCGCATCTGGTACTGCTTGCCCAACCCCGGGAAGCTCATGTCCTTGAGGGGAATGAGGCCCTTTTTCTGCCAGAAGCTTTCCCGTTCGCCGGACACGCCGGTACGCGTCTTCATGAACTCTTCCATGTGCAGCTTCGTGCAGACCACGTGCGACAGCTCCAGTTCGAGCGACTTCTCCATGTCGTATTTCACGTCACCCACGCCCTGCCCCAGCATGCCGTAGATCAGGTCGACACTGACCCACTCGAACCCGAGGTCGCGCGCCTGATAAACCGTGCTGACGCACTCTTGGGCCGAGTGCATGCGGCCGCAAGCGGAAATGATGCGGTCATCGAAGGACTGGGCGCCGAAACTGATCTTGGTGAAGCCGAGGTCTTTCAACAACCGCAGATAGTCCTTGTTCAAAGTCCCCGGCTCGCCTTCGAAGCGCATGGTGGCGGCGGAAAAATTGAAGTGGCTGAGGTAAAAGTCCATCAGGCGCCGCAGTTCCGGTTCAGGAAGCAGCGATGGCGTGCCGCCGAAAATATTGAACTCGCCGACTTCGGCCCGCGCCAGGCTCGGGACGTGTTGCAGCCACATGGCGGCTTCCTTGATGTTGTAATCGACCAGGTCCCGGAACACCACCTGCGACGTGGCGCTCTTCGGGTTCAGGATGATGGTCGGGTACTGGCAGAAATGGCAGCGGTAACGGCAGGTGGGGATGTAGGACCACAGGTGGATCTGTTTTGCCTGCCTGATATCGCGATCCATGTCCTCGAAAAAGGCGTCGAGCGGATAGCCGGCGATATCGCCGGGGAACACGTGGCAGCCGAACGGGTCTTTGAACACGTATTCCAGGAACGCACTGTTTTCCGGCCGGGAGAGAAATTCATGTACGCGCGGCACAGGATAATGCGCGTCGATATCGTTCAGTGAATGCAGAGCTTCGCGAACCATCAAAAGACACCTCCATTGGCGAAGTAGTTGTGCGCTTCGCCCGACTCGCGGTCTTCGCAGAAGTAATAGACAAAGCGATTGAAATCTTCCGGCCCGATGTCGTCGAAACATGCCGGCAACGGCGGCGGATAGCCGATGTCCTCGCCGACAGCGCGCCGCAGTGCGCTGAAGATGTCGTCACGAAATTCGAAATACAGCCGGTATGCCGGGGTCTTGTACGAGTGGATCGGCTTGAAGTCGATCATGCGGGACTCATGCTTGATCTCGTGGATTCTCTGGTACAGGCGGTCTGCCACCGGTCCAGTAAAGAATTCGCGTACAGCGGCGTTCTCGAGCAGGAGGTGCGGATTGAGCAGCGCAGGCAACACGATATTCTTGGGAACGTAGTCCTTGATCGAGTAACACCAGGCCTGCTGCGACTGCGCAGGAGTGGTGTCGCGCAGCGTTGGCCTTTGCTCTTCCACATCCGGGCGCACGTCTTTCATGATGATGATGCCGTCCCGTCCGTAGGCGATACCAGTGATCACCTCTTCGAGGATGGTATCGACGCGACGACTGTTGATTTCCACGCGGGACTCGCGTGCGTACACCGGCTTGCCGCCCCAGGCGATGACGCGGATGCCGAAGTCCCAGTCGTCGGAGAGATGTTCGACGAAGCGGCCATTGTGCAGTTGGTAAAAGATCTCGATGCCGCCCACTTTGTCGTAGAGGGCGCGCTCGACCGCGAATCCTTTACCGTCCGGAAAACCGCCGAACAGGGAAAACGACATGTCGCGGCAACGCAGGGTTTTCCGTATCTCTCGAAAGAGATTGGGACGAGCGCTGAAAGATTCTTCGTTGTAGTAGTAATTGCAGGTACCGAGGTCGCCGTTTTCCTCCCGCATTTTTTCTATCAACGCATGCAGCCAGTAGGCATCCACGGTGCAGTCTGCATCGGCGGAAGCGATGTAGTGTTTTCGTGGCACGCCCAGGCGGCTGTCGCGCGCTTTCGAACGCACGGAGGCGTAATCCATTCCGCGTTTCCTGGCGGATGAAACGCCCTGGATTTTTTCCTCGATGACGTGGATGTCCATCGATGGATTCCGGGCTTTGAAGGCGTTGATTTTTTCGACGGAATCGTCGGTCGAATTATTGTCGACAACAATCAGCTCATAGCTGTCATGCGTTATGAGACCGTTGTGGGTTTTCTGCTGATACAGGGAGAGCAGTACGTCATCGATACGATCGCTTTCGTTATAAACCGGCAATACCACTGATACAAACACGTTATCTCGCATAGATTCCCCTGAGGCATGTTCAACTCCGACGCATCAGGCGATTGTAGGTTTGCTACAAGGCGGAGATTGGGCGCATCTCAAGGAGCTTGCGAAAGGCGGGGGCAACATGGCACGAGACTGAGCAATGCCAAAGAACGATGAATTGGAAGGAACCATGCGCAATTGCTGCAACATGCGCGCACGATGGAAGATCACAATGGGCAATGGATTGAGGAGGAGCTTTCGCTCCTCCTTTTTCATTCCGCCTGTCAGTTACACATCACTGCTTCAGCGCGATAAACCCGCCAATGATGGTTTGCCCCGTCGCCGGGTTCTCCAGCGAGAACGCGCTGCCTGCTTCCACCGGAGCGCTGCCTGCGGCAACCGGACCGAAGTAGCGGCCGCTGATGCCTCCCTTGAACCCGCCGCCCGCATCCACGGTGCCGGTCAGGTAGTTGGCCACGTTGCTGCCGCTTGCGCCCATCCATGCGGTTGCCTGGAAGGCGACCGGGATCGGGGTGGCGGCTGCATCATCCGTCCTCATGTTCTGCACGGCGATGGTGACCTTGCGCGATGAGAAATCGACCGTCATCGTGGCATTGCCGATGAAAGGATTGGCGTCGGTGTTCTTGTCCGGTGCATACCAGGCGCGCACGGTGCCGGTGTAGGTTGCAGTGCCGGTGGACGGAATCGCTGCCGGCAGCGTAACGTCGCCGTAGGAAATGACGCCGCGACGGATCTGGTTGTGCTCGTTGGTCGCGTTCCACTCCACGATGTTGACGCCGTCCTGCGTGGTCCACTTGGCCATGTTGGCGTAGCGGAAGCTGAAGTTCTGGAATTCGCGGAAGCCTTTCGAACCCGGGAAAGGCACGCCGACGCCGGTGCCGTTTGGCGCACCGTTGCCGGCGTGGACGTCGCCATCTTCATGCAGGCGGTCGGCTTCCGTGACGTCAGGATTGGTCCCGCCAATGCGCCAGTCGCCTGCGGTGAACTTCGGGCCGAGGGTTTCAACCGAGAGGCAGGATGCAGCCGGCGTGCCGGCAGGGCAGCGCGACGGATTGTTCGCGCGCGGGAAGTAGCGGTTGTTGGCGTAGTTCACCTGCGTTGCGTCCTGCCCCTTGGTGGCGAAATCATAGAAGGTGGAGTCCGAGCTGTCGGGCAGCGCGACGTTGGTGATGGCACCGTTGGCGCCGAGCACGGTGCGGCCTTGTGCCGGGTTGAAGGTTTCGATGATGGGCGGACGCTCGGTCCGGCTGTCCCAGCTGATGCCGAGGTTGCGCAGGATGAGTGCCGGATTGGAGACGATCAAATTCGCGTCCTTCGCGACGCGCATTTCGGCCGAGCCGCCGGATGCCAGTGCGAGCCCGGTCGCGGTGGTGACATTGGCGTTGTTGGCGAGCAGGTCGCTCGTCGACTTGCCGTAGACCTGCACGCCGGAGCTGCTCAGGATCACGCCGTTGTCGGTGCGCAGTACAGGGCCGCTGCACTGGTAGGTGGGTCCGTCGGCGCAGGCCATGACGGTCGAGGACGCAGCATCGACGGCTGCGGGAAGTTGCGCCGTCTGGCCGCCTGTGGTGCCGCCTGTGGTGCCGCCTGTGGTGCCGCCTGTTGTTGTGCCGCCGCTGCCCGCGCCGGTGTCGGCGGTGCCGGTGCCTGCCGTGGTTGTGCCGCCGGAGGCATTCTGGCTGGCGGTCGAACCGCCGGAGCCGCCTCCGCCGCAAGCGGCCACCAGCAGTGAAGCCGCGATTGAGATCACTGTTAAACGAAATGTCGTTGGCATTGCGATTTATCCCGGATAGAGGTGAATGTAAGGGCAGCCTTTTGGCTGGGTACATCCGCGTGGATGTATGCAATGCATGGTGCGCGCATGCCATGTTTCAATATTGACAAGGCGCAAAGCGGTTTTTAGAGCGGAATCAATGCCGGTGCCTTGAGGAAGCGGGTAACCGGATTGGCTCTCGTTATCGAAAAGGAATTGCCGGCGTGCATCGCCTCCGCTGCATGCCGAAGGCGTTTGCAGTAATGACGAAAGTGGGAGGGCGTTCCCGCAAGAAACGCGATGGCGACGATGGCGACCTGCTGGTTACAGATTGACTTCCAGGCCTTCGCAGGCGAGCACCACCTGCAGGTCGCCGATGTTTCCGGCATGCCTTGCCATGACCTCGGCAAACACGCGCTCCAGTTCATCGTCGCTGCGCGTCGGCTCATGATGCGTGCAGTAGAGCTGCTTCGCCCCCACGCGCAATGCGGTGGCAATCGCGCCGTCGAAATGGCCGTGGCCCCAACCCTTCTTCGACGGATATTCCTCGCGGGTGTAGGAGGCATCGATGATGAGCGCATCGACACCGCGCATGGCATCGTCGATGACGCGCTGCCGTTCATCGAGCGCAGTCTGGTAGTCGGCGTATCCGGCGTCGGACGGCTCGTAGATGTTGTAGTGCGGCTCGTGGTCGCCGGTGAAGAAAAGCGACTTGCCGTTGCAATCGATGCGGTAGCCGAGGTCGATCACCGGATGGTTGAGCAGCGTGCCGGTGACGCGCGCGCCGCCCACTTCGACCGTCTCGCCGATGGAGAGCGCCTGGTAGGAAATCGCCGCCTTCATCTCGGCTTCACGCACCGGGAAGAAACTGTATTGCAGTTGCACCGCCATCACTTGTTCGACGCCGCTGCCGCTCACCGGATCGAACGCGCCATAGAGGCGCACGCTGTTGCCGGGAATGAAGAGCGGCGTGAAGAAAGGCAGGCCGTGGATGTGATCCCAGTGGGTGTGGGTGATGAAGATGTGGGCCGATACCGGCAGCCGCTGCAGCAGCGACTGCGCCAGCGGGAAGATGCCGGTGCCGCCGTCGAGCACGATGAGCGTGTCGTCATCGGTGCGCACTTCGATGCAAGTGGTGTTGCCGCCGTAGCGCACGGTGTGCGGCCCTGGCGCGGGAATGGAGCCGCGCACGCCCCAGAAGCGGAATTTCATTGGAAGGCCTCCGCGTGGCAGAACATGCCGGCCTGCTCGACCAGCGTGCCGAGCTTGCCGATGGATGCAGCAACGCGCCCGAGGTCGCCGTCGAAGCGCGCGGGCAATTCCTCGTCGCCGGCGATGTCCGTCGCGTTGCGCTCCGGTGCTGCGCACAGCTGCTCGCTGATCAGGTCGGCCGCGTGCAGGCACTCGGCGAGCGCACCCTCGCCGCTGCCCGAGTGATGGCCGCCGATGCAGGCGACCAGCGACGAAGGGAATTGCCAATGCTGGGCGAGCATGGCGCCGACATAGGCATGGTCGGCGCCGATCACGGCTTCTTCCGCCACATGCAGCGCCACCTGTTCAGACACCGACAGTTCGAGCGCGCGCTGAAATTCCTGCGGCATGAATTGCGCGAACACGACCTTGCCGAAGTTGTGCAGCAAGCCAACGGTGTAGGCATCGGTCGCATCCGCCTCACCGTCCGCGTAGCGGTCGACCAGCTCGCGCGCGATGCTTGCGGTGAGCAGCGAATGCATGAGATAGCCTTGCATGTCGAAGCCGGCCGCGTTCCTGCGCGGCAGCATGCCGATGGTGGAGAAATTCAGGGCGAGGTTCTTCAGGGTGTTCAGGCCGAGGAAGATGACCGACTGGCTGATCGAGGTGACTTTCGACGGCAGGCTGAAGTAGGCGGAATTGACAATCTTCAGGATCTTGATCGCGATGACCGGGTCCTTCTCGATCACTGCCACCAGTTCCT
>DASVLM010000242.1:0-15127 GCA_036384875.1 Noviherbaspirillum sp. | reverse complement strand
ACTGGTCGCAGGGCGATGCGATCACGCACGGCATTGCCTTTGTGCTGGTCGCCATGTCGATCGTGAGCTGGTACTACATCTTTGCAAAGGCATGGAGCGCCTGGCGCGTGCGCCGCAGCGCGGAGGCGCTGGACAGTTTCTGGAAGGCGCCGACGCTCGACGATGCCACCGCCCTGCTGAAGACTGTCGATACGGAGAACGTCTACACGCCGCTGGCTGCGCAGAGCGCGCAGGCGGCCAGCCTCGGCACGCAGGCAGGTTCGTTGAATGCCAGTGTCGACCCCAGCGACTTGATCACGCGCACGCTGCGCCGTGAAATCAACCGCGTCTCGGCACGCCTGGAAAGCGGCCTCACACTGCTCGCTTCGATCGGTTCCACCGCGCCCTTCGTCGGGCTGTTCGGCACGGTATGGGGCATCTATCATGCACTCGGTGCCGTGTCGGATGCCGGTGTGGTCCAGATCGACAAGGTGGCCGGGCCGGTCGGCGAAGCGCTGCTGATGACGGCGCTGGGACTGGTGGTCGCGATTCCCGCCGTGCTCGCCTACAACGCCTTCACACGCGTGAACCGCCTGACGCTGGCCGAACTCGACGGCTTCGCGCACGACCTGCATTCCTACCTGACGACCGGCGAACGCGTCGGCAAGGCAGCGTAACAATGGCCTTCGGCGGATTCAACGACAACCAGCAGCCGGCACCCATGTCGGACATCAACGTCACGCCCATGGTGGACGTGATGCTGGTGCTGCTGGTGATCTTCATCATCACCGCGCCGCTGTTCACCCACGCAGTGAAGATCGATCTGCCGACCGCACAATCCGCGCCGGCGCCGGAAAAGCCGGAAACGGTGACGCTGTCCATCGACGGCAGCGGCAAGCTGTTCTGGAACAACGACGCCATCGATGCCCGCGAACTGGATGCGAGACTGGCAAAAACGGCTCGGCAGCAGCCCCAGCCGGAATTGCAATTGAGGGCGGACAAGGCCACGCGCTACGAGGTCATCGCCCAGGTCATGTCGGCGGCGCAAGGCAGCGGAATCACCAAGCTGGGCTTCGTCACCGAGCCCAAAGCAACGGCAAAACCCTGACGGCTTCGCGATCGGCCGACCTCCACGCTGATCGGCGCAAAACCCGCGACTATGCTGTTTTTTCAGCGACTTTTCGCCGGAATTCCCGCTGTCCCGCACCGCATCAGAGGCTCCCGAGCAAGTATAATGTCGGGCTCAGCCACCTTCCGCTTCATCCGTCATGCAAGAGAAATATTTCCCCGCCGAGGTTGAAAAAGCCGCACACGCACACTGGAACGCGATCGACGCGTACAAGACCGTCGAACACGCGAAGGACAGGAATGGCCAGGACAAGAAAAAATTCTATGCCTGCTCGATGCTGCCCTACCCGTCCGGGAAGCTGCACATGGGCCACGTACGCAACTACACCATCAACGACATGCTCGCGCGCTTCCTGCGCATGAACGGCTACAACGTGCTGATGCCGATGGGCTGGGATGCATTCGGCCTGCCGGCGGAAAACGCGGCGCTGAAGAATGGCGTGCCACCCGCGAAGTGGACCTACGACAACATCGCCTACATGAAGAAGCAGATGCAGGCGATGGGCCTGGCGATCGACTGGTCGCGCGAAGTGGCTACCTGCGATCCGAGCTACTACAAGTGGAACCAGTGGCTGTTCCTGAAGATGCTGGAAAAGGGCATCGCCTATCGCAAGACGCAAGTGGTGAACTGGGACCCGGTCGACCAGACCGTGCTCGCCAACGAGCAGGTAATCGACGGCCGCGGCTGGCGCACCGGCGCGCTGGTGGAAAAGCGCGAGATTCCCGGCTACTACCTGAAGATCACCGACTACGCGGAAGAGCTGCTCGACTGCGTCGTCAACAAGCTGCCCGGCTGGCCCGAGCGCGTGCGCGTGATGCAGGAAAACTGGATCGGCAAGAGCGAAGGCGTGCGCTTCGCCTTCCCGCATGACATCAAGGACGCTCAAGGCAACTTGATCCAGGATGGCAAGCTGTTCGTCTTCACGACGCGCGCCGACACCATCATGGGCGTGACCTTCTGCGCGGTGGCGCCGGAACATCCGCTCGCCACGCATGCGGCCGCATCGAATTCCAAGCTCGCTGCCTTCATCGAGGAATGCAAGCGCGGCGGCACGACCGAGGCCGAACTCGCGCTGAAGGAAAAGGAAGGCCTGCCCACCGGCCTGTTCGTGACGCATCCGCTGACCGGCGAGAAGGTTGAAGTATGGGTCGGCAACTATGTGCTGATGACCTACGGCGACGGTGCCGTGATGGGCGTGCCGGCGCATGACGAACGCGACTTCGCCTTCGCAAAGAAATACAACCTGCCGATCAAGCAAGTGATCGCCGTCGAAGGCGAAACGTATTCGACCGACGCATGGCAGGAATGGTACGGCGACAAGCAGCGCGGCGCGACGATCAACTCCGGCGCTTATGACGGCCTCGGCTACAAGGCTGCCGTCGACAAGATCGCCGCCGACCTCGCAGTGAAAGGCGACGGCGAGAAAAAGACCACCTGGCGCCTGCGCGACTGGGGCATCTCCCGCCAGCGCTACTGGGGCACGCCGATCCCGATCATCCATTGCGACTCCTGCGGTTCCGTGCCGGTGCCCGAGAAGGACCTGCCCGTCGTGCTGCCACAGGATTGCGTGCCGGACGGCACGGGCAATCCGCTGAACAAGCGCGAAGATTTCCTGCGTTGCGACTGCCCGCAGTGCGGCAAGCCGGCGCGCCGCGAAACCGACACGATGGACACTTTCGTCGATTCGTCCTGGTACTTCATGCGCTATTGCGACCCGAAGAACAACGAGCAGATGGTGGCCGGCGGTGCCGAATACTGGATGCCGATGGACCAGTACATCGGCGGCATCGAGCACGCGATTCTGCACTTGCTGTACGCACGCTTCTGGACGAAGGTGATGCGCGACCTCGGCCTCGTAAAGGTCGATGAACCTTTCACCAACCTGCTGACGCAGGGCATGGTGCTGAACCATATCTACTCGCGCCGCACGCCGCAGGGCGGCATCGAATACTTCTGGCCGCATGAAGTGGAAAACATCCATGACGACAGCGGCCGCATCGTCGGCGCCAAACTCAAGAGTGACGGCTCCGCCGTGACCTACGAAGGCGTGGGCACGATGTCGAAGTCGAAGAACAACGGTGTCGACCCGCAGGACCTGATCGACCAGTACGGCGCGGACACCGCCCGCCTGTTCGTGATGTTCGCCTCGCCGCCGGAACAGACGCTGGAGTGGAACGATGCCGGCGTGGAAGGCGGCAACCGCTTCCTGCGCCGCGTGTGGACCTACGCGCACAACCAGGCCGAGCGCGTGAAGGCATCTTCAGTGGTCGACTTCGGCGCGCTGCCGGAATCGCACAAGGCGCTGCGTCGCGAAATCCACAAGATCCTGCAACAGGCCGACCATGACTTCCGCCGCTTGCAGTACAACACCGTGGTGTCGGCCTGCATGAAAATGCTGAACACGCTGGAAGGCGCGAAGCTCGACGAGTCGGCTGCGAGCAATGCCGTCATTGCCGAAGGCTTGTCGATCTTCCTGCGCGTGCTGTATCCGGTCGCGCCGCACATCACCCATGTGCTGTGGCAGGAACTCGGCTTCACGGTCGCACACGGCGACATTCTCGACGCGCCCTGGCCGCAGGTCGACCCGGCCGCGCTGGAGCAGGCCGAGATCGAACTGATGGTGCAAGTCAACGGCAAGCTGCGCGGCAGCGTGAAGGTATCGAAGGATGCCGACAAGGCGGCGATCGAAGCGGCTGCGCTGGCGAACGAGAATGTGAAGAAGTTCGTCGAAGGCGCACCGAAGAAAGTCATCATCGTGCCCGGCAAGCTGGTCAATATTGTTGCCTGATTTCGCGGAGAACCGGATGAAACGCCCTGCCTCGCTTATTGCCGCCACAGTGCTCGTCGCTACGCTGTCGGCGTGCGGCTTCCAGCTGCGCGGCTCTGACGGCAGGGCGGCCATTCCGTTCAAGACGATCTATCTCGGCGTGGCGGATACGTCGCCGCTCGGCATCGAACTGCGCCGCAATATCCGGGCGCGCGACACGACCATTGTCACCGATCCAAAAATGGCCGATGCCAGCGTACAGATCCTGGCAGAGACGCGCGACAAGTCCATCCTGACGCTGAACACGCAAGGCCGCATCCGCGAATATTCGTTGCTGTATCTCCTGCGTTTCCGCGTGGTCGACCAATCCGGCAAGGAGCTGATAGCGCCGACCGACATTTCGTTGAAACGCGACATCAGCTTCAACGAATCGCAGGTCATCGCGAAGGAAAAGGAAGAAGACCTGCTGTATCGCGACATGCAATCCGACGCCGTGCAGCAGATCCTGCGCCGGCTGTCGGCGCTCCGCTCAACCTGAGGCCGACATGCAGCTGCGTCTCGACGCCCTTGATGCACACTTGTCCAAGTCGCTGGCACCACTCTACGTGATCACCAGCGACGAGCACCTGCTGGCGCTCGAAGCGGCGGACAGGATCCGCAAGGCGGCGCGCGCGCAGGGACTGACCGAACGCGAAGTGCTGGTGGCGGAACGCTACTTCAAGTGGGGCGAACTGCTCGCAGCCAACCAGTCGCAATCGCTGTTCGGCGACCGCAAGCTGATCGAACTGCGCATCCCGTCCGGCAAGCCGGGCAAGGACGGCGGGCAGGCGCTGCAGGAATATGTCGGCGCGCTGAACCCGGACAACGTCACGCTGATCACGCTGCCGAAGCTGGATTGGCAGACTGCGAAGGCCGTCTGGGTTGGCGCGCTGCAACAGGCTGGCATGTACATTGATATTCCGCTGGTGGAGCGCACCCACCTGCCCGCATGGATAGGCATGCGGCTCGCGGCGCAGCAGCAGAGCGCCGACAAGCAGAGCGTGGAATTCATTGCCGATCGTGTCGAGGGCAATCTGCTCGCGGCACATCAAGAAATCCAGAAGCTGGGGCTACTGTATCCGGCCGGCAAGCTGAGTTTCGACCAGGTGCAGGACGCCGTGCTGAACGTTGCCCGCTACGACGTCTTCAAGCTGAATGAAGCGATGCTCTCCGGTGATGCCGCGCGCCTGGTACGCATGATCGAAGGCCTGAAAGGCGAAGGCGAAGCCCTGCCGCTGGTGCTGTGGGCGATGGCGGAGGAAATCCGCACGCTGCTCAAGCTGCGCGCCGGTGTGGCGCAGGGCAAGGCGCTCGGCATGCTGATGAAGGAATACCGCATCTGGGGCCCGCGCGAGCGGCTGATGGAACCGGCGCTGCGCCGGCTGAAGCTGCCGATGCTGGAATCCGCCCTGCAGGAGGCTGCGCAAATCGATAAGATGGTCAAGGGTTTGCGGGCGAAAGCATTTGCGGGCGATGCGTGGGATGCGCTGCTTCAGCTGGGATTGAAGGTCGCGCGCGGCACCTGAATCGATACGCGCCGGTGGCCGCTCCTCCACTCCCGACTTGAAACACCGAAATCGCCGCATTCCGACGGCAAGCACAGAATCACCGAATCATTGAATCACTGAACGAGCCGCAACATGGACATCAAGCATTACATGAACGACGTCGGCCAGCGCGCCCGCAAGGCATCGCGCGCCATGGCCAAGGCCGGTACCGCCGCGAAGAACCAGGCGCTGTTGCTGATTGCCGCCGCCATCCGCCGCGAAGCCGATGCGCTGCGCGAGGCGAACCGCAAGGACCTGGAAGCCGCCCGCGCCAACGGCCTCGCGCCGGCGATGCTGGACCGCCTGACGCTGTCGGACAAGGCGATCGCCACCATGGCCGAAGGCCTGGAGCAGATCGTTGCCCTGCCCGACCCGATCGGCGAGATGTCGAACATGAAGTTCCGTCCGACCGGCATCCAGGTCGGCCAGATGCGTGTGCCGCTGGGCGTGATCGGCATCATCTACGAAGCCCGTCCGAACGTGACGGTCGACGCAGCCGGCCTGTGCATCAAGAGCGGCAATGCAACCATCCTGCGCGGCGGTTCGGAAGCCATCCATTGCAACCAGGCGCTGGCGAAGCTGGTGAAGGAAGGCCTGGCCGGCGCCGGCCTGCCGCAAGACGCAGTACAGATCATCGAGACCACCGATCGCGCCGCCGTCGGCGAACTGATCACCATGCCGCAGTACGTCGACGTCATCGTGCCGCGCGGCGGCAAGGGCCTGATCGAACGCCTGATGAAGGAATCGAAGGTGCCGATGATCAAGCACCTCGACGGCATCTGCCATGTGTATATCGACGACAAGGCCGACATCGAGAAGGCACTGAAGGTTTCCTTCAATGCGAAGTGCCATCGCTACGGCACCTGCAACACGATGGAGACATTGCTGGTAGCGCGCGGCATTGCGCCACAGGTACTGCCGAAGCTGGCGGAACTGTACGGCACCAAGGACGTGGAACTGCGCGGCGACGATGAATCGCGCAAGATCCTGGCCGGCTATCCGCATCTCGCCACAGCCACCGAGGAAGACTGGCGCACCGAATACCTCGCCGCCATCCTCGCGGTGAAGATCGTCGATGGCCTCGATGAAGCGATCGAACATATCAACACCTATTCGTCGCAGCACACCGACGCCATCATTACCGAAGACTACTCGCGCGCGATGCGTTTCCTGCGCGAAGTGGACTCGGCCTCGGTGATGGTCAATGCCTCGACGCGCTTTGCGGATGGTTTCGAATACGGCCTGGGCGCCGAAATCGGCATTTCCAACGACAAGCTGCATGCACGCGGGCCGGTCGGCCTCGAAGGCCTGACCTCTCTGAAATACGTGGTGTTCGGGCACGGCGAAGTCCGTGAATAAGCGCAGGAGTCAACGCTGATCATGCTCTGGGTCAAAGCCTTCCACATCGTCTTCATCGCCTCCTGGTTTGCGGGGCTGTTCTACCTGCCGCGCATCTTCGTGAACCTGGCCATGGAAACGGACAAGGTATCGACCGAACGGCTGCTGCTGATGGCACGCAAGCTCTATCGGTTCATGACGATGCTGGCGATCCCGGCGTTGCTGCTGGGTTTGTGGCTGTGGCTGGGTTACGGCATCGGCAAAGGCCCCGGCAATGGCTGGCTGCATGTGAAACTGTTCGTAGTGTTGCTGCTGGTCGGTTACCACCACGCCTGCGGCTCGCTGCTGAAGAAGTTCGAGATGGGCCGCAATACGCACGGCCACAAGTGGTATCGATGGTTCAATGAATTCCCCGTGATCGGCATGCTGGTTGCGGTCATCATGGTGGTGGTCAAACCTTTTTGAGCGGAGTCCGATATGACGAAGCTGTGTGAATATTTCTTTGCGCCACAATCGCCCTGGACCTATCTCGGGCACGAGCGATTCTTGCAAATCGCGAAGCAGCACGGCGTCCAGATCGATACGAAGCCGGTGGACCTGGGCAAGGTATTCGGCGTGTCCGGCGGCCAGCCTCTGGCAAAACGCCCGCCGCAGCGCCAGGCGTATCGCCTGGTCGAATTGAAGCGCTGGAGCGAATTCCTGCAGATGCCGCTGAACCTGCAACCCAAGTACTTTCCGGTGCAGCCGGATGCGGCAGCGAAGCTCATCATCGCAGTCAAGATTGCACTGGGCAATGATGCCGCCCTTACCCTGGCGGGTGCCGTGATGCGCGCGGTGTGGGCCGAAGAACGCAACATTGCCGACGCCGACACGCTGGCCGCGCTGGCGACCGCCTGCGGCCACGACGGCAAGTCCCTGCTGAAGTCGTCGGAAACGGCGAGCGTGCAGGCCGAGTACGATCGCTACACCGACCAGGCCATCGCCGCCAGCGTGTTCGGCTCGCCGTGGTACCAGTACGAAGGCGAAGGTTACTGGGGTCAGGACAGGCTCGATTTCCTCGAGCGGGCATTCGGCAAGTAAGAGCGCAAGCAAATAAGCAAGCAAGCGTTCCGGCGCGAGCCGGAACTTCAACGGATAAAGGGTTCCCCATGTCACAGTCATTTTTCTGCCCCTGCCCGCGCGGCCTGGAAGCAGCACTTGCCGAAGAACTCGGCGAAATCGCGCAGCAGAGCGGCACGCTGAAAGTCCACAACCAGGTGCCCGGCGGGGTGCATTGCTCCGGCGCGCTGGAAGACGCCTGGCGCATCAACCTCCATTCGCGCATCGCCTCGCGCGTGCTGATGCGCATTGCGCACGGCCGCTACGCGAACGAGAACGATATCTACGACACCACGCTCGCGGCGCCATGGGAAGAGTGGTTCTCGGTCGACCATACAATCCGCGTCGACATCACGGCGATCAAGTCGCCGCTGAAAAGCCTGGAATTCACGACATTGAAGGTCAAGGATGCCGTCTGCGACCGCTTCCGCGACATGTACGGCAAGCGTCCTTCGGTCAATACGCGCACGCCGGACATGCGCATCGTCGGCTTCCTTGATGCGACCACTTATACCGTCTATCTCGACACTTCCGGCGAAGCGCTGTTCAAGCGCGGCTGGCGACAGGAAACCGGCGACGCGCCCTTGCGCGAAAACCTCGCCGCCGGCTTGCTGCGCGTGTCGGGCTGGAAACCGGGCACGCCGCTGTTCGACCCGATGTGCGGCTCGGGCACCATCGTGGTCGAGGCGGCACAGATCCTTGCCGGCATTCCGCCGGGTGCACGCCGCAGCTTTGCCTTCGAGAAGTTTCACGATTTCGATAACGCGGCATGGCTGGCGATCAAGGGCAACTTCAAACCCGCTGCCCTGCCCGCCGAACCGACCATCTTCGGCAGCGACATCTCGGGTGACATGATCGTGATGACGCACAACAACCTGCGCAACGCCGGCATCCTGTTCGACGTACCGCTCAAGCAAATTGAGGCGCAGGAAGTGAAGCCGCCGGTCGATGTACCGGGCATCGTCCTCACCAACCCGCCTTACGGCGAGCGCATCGGTGTGCGCGGCGACCGTTCGCAGGAGCCGGACGAGATGGCGGCGAAGTTTTACACCGCGTTCAGCGCCACGTTGAAGCAGCGCTTTGCCGGGTGGCAGGTTTTCCTTTTCACCGCCGACCTCGGCGTGCCAAAGATGCTGCGCCTGAAGGAATCGCGCAAGACGCCGTTCTTCAACGGTGCGCTGGAATGCCGCCTGTTCCGCTTCGACATGGTGGCCGGCTTCAACCGCCGCGAAGCTGCCAAGCCGCAGCAATCCTGATTCCCTCGACGGCACACTCCTGACATGATGGTGTCAGGAGCCCCGGCGCATCATGCGTTCCATGCCATGTGGCAGACGACACGACAAGGAACGCATCATGCAAACGAAAATCAACTGGTTCGAAATCCCCTCCGCCGATTTTTCCCGCGCAGTGAAATTCTATGAAACGGTCTTCGACAGCAAGCTGAAGATCGAAGACTTCGGCAACATGCCGATGGGCATATTCGTCGACGGCAACGGCGAAGGGCTGGGCTGCGTCGTGCACAGCGAACACATGTCGCCGTCCGAACAGGGCGCCGTCATTTATCTCGACGCAACGCCCGGTTTCGACGCCGTGATCGAGCGCGTGAAGCAGGCCGGCGGCCGCATCGTGATGGACAAGATGACGCTGCCGCGCGAACTCGGCTACATCGCCCATTTCATCGATACCGAAGGCAATCGCGTCGCGCTGCACGCAGAGCACTGACGCTCCGCTACAATCGCCGCATGATCCTACCCGCCGACACCTGATGCGCCGCGCCGACAGACTCTTCCAGATCGCCCAATACCTGCGCGGCCGCCGCCTGACGACGGCGAAGCAGCTGGCGGAATGGCTGTCGGTGTCGGAACGCACGATCTACCGCGACGTACGTGATCTCTCGATTTCCGGTGTGCCGGTGGAAGGCGAGGCAGGCATCGGTTATCGCATCAAGCCTGGCTTTGATCTGCAGCCGCTGATGTTTTCGCCGGACGAGATCGATGCGCTGGTGATCGGCATGCGCATGGTGCAGGCATGGGGCGGACCGCAACTAGCCGCCTCGGCCGCCGCCTCTCTGGCAAAAGTCACGCTCGCCCTGCCGCGCGAGAAGCGCGATTTCGTCGAAGCCACCGCACTGTTTGCCCCCGCCTTCCATATCGACCCGCTGCACGGCCTGCGGCTGGAGGAAATCCGGCAGGCGATCTCGAAGAAGCGCAAGCTGGACCTGGAATACGGCGACGTCGACGGCAAGGTTTCGCAGCGCATCGTATGGCCGCTGGCGCTGTATTTCTTCGGCGGTACCTGGCTGATTGCCGCCTGGTGCGAATTGCGCGACGACTTCCGTTCCTTCCGGCTGGACCGTGTGCGCGAGCTTGGCACGAACAGCCACTATCCGGACACGCAAGGCCGCCGCCTGGCCGATTTCGTCCGTGCCATGCAGGAGCAAAGCAGGGCCAGGTGAGCCTCCGGCAAGCGAATGGGGATTGGAGTATTCTGGTCGTCTTCCCGCACCAACCCTGCCCCTGACGGAGACGACCATGCTGAATACAGTCAAAGGCATACCAAAACTCAACGACCCTTCCCTGCTGCGCAACCAGGCGTACATCAACGGCAACTGGCTCGGCGCAAATGCCTCTTTCGACGTGACCAACCCTGCCGACGGCGCGACCATCGCTTCCGTGCCGAACATGGGCGCGGAGGAAGCAAAGCAGGCCATCGACGCAGCGAATGCGGCATTCCCCGCATGGGCTGCGAAGACCGCCAAGGAACGCGCCGCAGTCATGCGCAAATGGTTCGAACTGATGATGATGCATGCCGCCGACCTCGCCGCGCTCATGACCGCCGAGCAAGGCAAGCCGCTCGCCGAAGCCAAGGGTGAAGTGGCCTACGGCGCGAGCTTCATTGAATGGTTCGCCGAGGAAGCCAAGCGCGTGTCCGGTGACGTCATGCAGTCGACCTGGGCCGACAAGCGCATGGTAGTGCTGAAGCAAGCGATCGGCGTCTGCGCTGCCATCACACCGTGGAATTTCCCGATCGCGATGATCACCCGCAAGGTCGCGCCAGCCATCGCCGCCGGCTGCACCATCGTGATCAAGCCGGCGGAACAGACGCCGCTTTCCGCACTTGCCGTTGCCGAACTCGCGCATCGTGCAGGCCTGCCGCCGGGCGTGATGAACATCGTCACCGCCGATGCGCAACGTTCCATTGAAGTGGGCAAGATTTTGTGCGAAAGCCCCATCGTGCGCCATCTCTCCTTCACTGGGTCGACGCCGGTGGGCCGCATCCTGATGCAGCAATGCGCACCGACGGTAAAGAAGCTGGCGCTGGAACTCGGCGGCCACGCCCCCTTCATCGTGTTCGAGGACGCCGACCTCGATGCCGCGGTCGAAGGCGCGCTGGTGTCGAAGTACCGCAATGCCGGCCAGACTTGCGTCTGCACCAACCGCTTCTACGTGCATGAATCTGTTCACGATGCCTTCGTCGAAAAGCTGGCAGCTGGTGCCGCGAAGATCAAGGTAGGCAGCGGCTTCGAGCAAGATGTGGCGCAAGGCCCGCTGATCGACGATCAGGCGGTGGCGAAGGTCGAGGAACATGTTGCCGACGCGCGCGCGAAAGGCGCGAAGGTACTTGCCGGCGGCAAGCCGCATGCGCTCGGCGGACACTTCTACGAACCCACCGTGCTGGCCGGCGTCACCGCCGACATGAAGGTGATGCAGGAAGAGACCTTCGGCCCGGTCGCCGCGGTGGCGAAATTCAGGACTGAGGAAGAAGCGATCGCCGCAGCGAACAATACCGAATTCGGCCTCGCCAGCTACTTCTATTCGCGCGACATCGGCCGCGTGTGGCGCGTCGCGGAAAAGCTGGAATACGGCATGGTCGGAATCAACACCGGCCTCATCTCGAACGAGGTCGCGCCCTTCGGCGGCGTGAAGCAGTCCGGCCTCGGCCGCGAAGGCTCGAAGTACGGCATCGATGAATATCTGGAAATGAAATACTTGTGTATTGGCGGCATTTGATGCAATTGGAGCGGCGGCCGGACGGTTTGCCAGCGCCCGGCAAACCCGCGTAAAATTGCGCTGTCCGCGGGTGTAGCTCAATGGTAGAGCAGAAGCTTCCCAAGCTTACGACGAGGGTTCGATTCCCTTCACCCGCTCCAGGCCAGACGGGCACCGGAATCGGTGCCTTTTTTATTGGCGCATCCCATCGTTTCAAGGTTCAGGCATGAGCGACAACCATTCCGACGACAATCCGGACAACGCACGGCGGGCGATGCTGTACGACCCGACCGAGCGCCGCATTCGCAGCTTCGTTACGCGTGCCGGACGGCTGTCGACTGCGCAGGCCAAGGCGATCGAGACGCTGGGGCCGCGTTTTTGCATACCCTATGCGAAAGAGCAGTTCGATTTCAGCCAGGCCTTCGGGCGCACTGCACCGACGATCCTCGAAATCGGCTTCGGCATGGGCGGCACCACCGCCACCATCGCGGCCGGCATGCCGGAGAAGGATTTCGTTGGCGTCGAAGTGCATACGCCCGGCGTGGGCAGCCTGCTCAAACTCATTGGCGAACAGGCACTGTCCAACTTGCGCATCATCCAGCACGACGCCGTCGAAGTGGTCACGAACATGATCGCGCCGGAATCGCTGGCAGGCGTGCATGTGTTCTTCCCCGACCCGTGGCACAAGGCACGCCACAACAAGCGCCGCCTGATCCAGTCTCCCTTCGTGTCGCTGCTCTGCTCGCGCATCGCGCCCGGCGGCTACCTGCATTGCGCGACCGACTGGGAGGATTACGCCGTGCAGATGCTCGAGGTGCTGGGCAATGAGCCGACGCTGCGCAATACCGCCGAAGGCTATGCGCCGCGCCCGGACTACCGGCCGGTTACCAAGTTCGAGAACCGCGGCCTCAAGCTGGGGCACGGCGTGTGGGACCTGGTCTTCGAAAAGGCCTGACTAAATCTGACTGCTGCCTGCTTTCCGGAACTTGTTGATCTGGGTCAACGAATTTCGGTTGCACTCCGTCGACCATGAAAGCGTGGGACTGGCATGTCCCGTTTTCATAAAGGGTCGGACATGCAACGCCTCTCCGATATCGTATGGCACCGACTCACCGGCATCATGCCTGGTGAGCTGAATGCGACCGAATTGTCCTGGCTGGTGCTGCCGTTGCCGCACCAGCCGCTGCTCGCGCGCCGGCGCGCAACGCTGATCGTCAATCGCGTGCGGTTGTTCGCCTTCCTTTTCGCCGTGCTGACGCCGGCCTGGAGCATCGTCGACCTTGTGGTCTTCCCCTTTCCGCTCTGGCTGAACCTCGCCTTGATGCGTTTTGCCGCCAGCGGCGCGTTCGCTGCCCTGCTGCTGTATTACAAGCCGAGCGGCAATCTGTTCGACGCCTATCGCGCGATGGCCATCCTGTTCGCGATTCCGACGGCGTTCTACGTCAGCTCGCATATCTTGCTCAGTACTTATCACCTCAGCGGGTTGTCTGCCGCCATCGGTTCGGGATATGCCTTCCTGCCGTTCGTGCTGCTGGCGGGGTTGTCCATCTTTCCTTTGACGCTGGCGGAAAGCATGCTTGTCGCCAGCCCTATCCTGACGGCGCAGCTGCTTGCAGGCTACCTGAGCTGGTCGACACTCGACTGGCCATCATTCGCCGGCGCTTTCTGGCTGCTGCTCCTGATTTCAGCGGTGGCGTCGCTGTCCGGCATGAGCCAGCTCGCCTTCATGATCGCGCTGGTGCGGCAGGCGATCCGCGACCCGCTGACCGGCATGTTCTCCCGGCGCAGCGGCGAGGAAGTACTCGACCTGCACTTCACGATTGCGACGCGCAATGCCGCGCCCTTGTCGGTGGCTTTCTTCGATATCGATCATTTCAAGAGTATCAATGACGGTTTCGGCCACGAGGCGGGCGACAAGGTCTTGATCGATGTGACGACGGTGGTTAATCGCAACCTGCGTCGCGGCGATACGCTGGTACGTTGGGGTGGCGAGGAATTCCTGGTGCTGATGCCCAATACCGACCGCTCCCAGGCGGAGGCTGCCGTTGCGCGCCTGCGCGCGCTCGGATTCGGGGCGCGTCCGGACGGCGCACCTATCACTGCGAGCATCGGCATTGCCGAACGCCGCAGTGACGGCGCCGAAGACTGGAAGGCGCTGGTCGATCGGGCCGACCGGCGCATGTACCTCGCCAAGCAGGGCGGTCGCGACCGCGTGGTCAGCCGCGACGAGGACGACAAGCCCACGCTCGCGGTGATTCACGCCTGAGAGGATTACAGCAGCGTCTTCGCCAGCGCTTCAAGCTGTGTGCGATACGTCTGCGTGTCGAGGCGGCGCTTGGCAACGCCGCTTTCCTGTGCCGCCTCAGCGATCTTCGGCGTAACGCCGGTCAGCAGACGCTTGTCGAGCAGCGTCGGCACGATGTATTCCTTGCCGAACTGCGCATCGCTGCGCGCCATTTCCGCCAGCGCCACCACGCAGGCACGCTTCATCGCCTGGTTGATCGTGGTCGATGCGGAATCGAGCGCAGCGCGGAACAGGTAGGGGAAACAGAGTGCGTTGTTGATCTGGTTCGGATAGTCCGAACGGCCGGTGGCGATGATGGCATCGGGCGCGACTTCACGCACCAGTTCCGGACGCAACTCCGGCTCGGGATTGGCCAGCGCAAAGACGATGGGCCTGGCGGCCATCTTCTGCACATCCGATTGCTTGAGCAGGCCGGGGCCGGACAAACCGAGGAAAACGTCGGCCATCTCGATGGCGTCCGACAGCGTCTTCGCCTCGGTATCCTGCGCCCACGAGCGCTTTTCGCCGGTCAGTTCACGCGCGGTCGTAAGGACGCCCTTGCTGTCGCAGACGTAGACGTTTTCACGCTTCACGCCAAGGTCGAGCAGCATGTCGAGGCAGGCCATCGCCGCGGCGCCCGCGCCGGAGCAGACTACTTTCACCTTGTCGATTTCGCGGCCGGTCAGCTTCACCGCATTCAGGAATCCGGCGCCCACCACGATGGCGGTGCCGTGCTGGTCATCATGGAAGACCGGGATGGAAAGGCGGTCGCGCAACGTGCGTTCGACGTAAAAGCATTCCGGTGCCTTGATGTCTTCCAGGTTGATGCCGCCGAACGTGGGATGCAACGCGGCGACGATGTCGACCAGCTTGGCAGGGTCGGTTTCGTCGATTTCGATATCGAAGGCATCGATGCCGGCGAATTTCTTGAAAAGCACCGCCTTGCCTTCCATCACC
>DASVLM010000241.1:0-2440 GCA_036384875.1 Noviherbaspirillum sp. | reverse complement strand
TTCAAGCTGCTCGGCCTGCAGACCTACTTCACCGCCGGCGTCAAGGAAGTGCGCGCCTGGACCATCCATATCGGCGACACTGCGCCGCAGGCGGCCGGCGTAATCCACACCGATTTCGAGCGCGGCTTCATCCGCGCGCAGACGATATCCTTTGATGACTTCATAGCCTACAAGGGCGAACAGGGAGCGAAGGAAGCAGGCAAGATGCGCGCCGAAGGCAAGGAATATGTCGTCAAGGATGGCGACGTGCTGAATTTCCTGTTCAACGTCTGATCGTTCTCCCATGCCCATCATCACCGAACTGAATCTCTACCCGGTCAAATCCTGCGCCGGCATTTCCCTGCGCGAAGCGATGCTCACCCCCGCCGGGCTGATGACGCAAAACATCTACGATCGCGAATGGATGGTGGTCGATGCACAGGGTGCATTCATGACACAGCGGGATCATCCGAAAATGGCGCTGATCGTCCCGCGCCTCAAGGCTGAGGTGCTGGAACTGCGCGCGCCCGGCATGCTACGGCTCGAAGTACCGCTCGACTTGCCGCATCCGGATGACACCCCCACAGTGCAAGTAAAGGTATGGAACGACACTGTGCCGGCCTACGACTGCGACGACACGACAGCAACGTGGTTCTCGAAATTCCTCGGCGTGCCGTGCCGGCTGGTGCGCTTCCATGCGGATGCCAAGCGCCATGCAAGCACCACATGGACCGGCGGTATTGAAGCGCCGACGCTGTTCTCCGATGGCTATCCGGTGCTGGTGATCTCGGAAGCATCGCTGCACGACCTGAACGACAAGCTCAAGGCGCAGGGTCGCGAAGCGCTGCCGATGAATCGCTTCCGCCCCAACCTGGTCGTCGGCGGCATCGAAGCATTCGACGAAGACCATACGGAAGCATTCAGCATTGGCAACACCAGGCTGAAACCGGTGAAACCCTGTGCGCGCTGCCCCATCCCTTCCATCGACCAGGCGACCGGCGAAATCGGTCCCGACCCGCTCGATGTCCTGCGCACCTATCGGGTCAATCCGCGGGTAGATGGCGGGATCACTTTCGGCATGAATGCCATTCTCGTTGAGGGCGAAGGCGAAATCGTGCGCGTAGGCCAGGAAATCGGGGCCGAACTCGCGT
Source organism: Noviherbaspirillum sp. (assembly GCA_036384875.1). GTDB lineage: Bacteria > Pseudomonadota > Gammaproteobacteria > Burkholderiales > Burkholderiaceae_D > Noviherbaspirillum. The sequence continues at coordinate 1,310 of DASVLM010000241.1, read as the reverse complement.
TCTGAGCGACCGACAGGACGTCGTCGTTTCAGCGACACATTCGCACGCTACAATCCTTGTCATGTTTGCTGTCCGAAGGACGAATCCATGCAGCACGACCTGGCCGCTGAAAACCGATTGCTGCGCAACCAGCTTGCGCAGCTATTGCGGCAGGCGCAGGAGAACGATGAAATCCTGCGGCGCTATCAGTCCTTCGATCTGCAATTCATCTCCGCATCCACCTTCCAGGAGCTGATCGATACTGTCTTCGACCGCTTCGCTCGCGCTGCGGACCTGGACGTCGTCACCCTTGCGCTGCTCGATCCGGATTACGAAATCCGCCGCATGCTGGTCGATCTCAACATCCGCTTCAGCGAACTGCCGAACCTGCTGTTCCTGCAGGACGAATCCGAACTTGGAGAACTGGCCGACAGGCTCAGCGCCCCCGAGCTTGGGCCATATGCCGAGCAGACGGACGGCGTGCTTTTCCCGGAACCGCTTGCCGCACCGGTCAGCGTCGCCATCGCTCCGCTCCTCCGGCACGAACGACTGATCGGCTGCCTCAACCTTGGCAGCAGCGATGCGACGCGCTTCACGCCGGAAATGGCAACGGATTTCATTTCGCACATGGCGTCCATCGTCGCCATCTGCTTCGAGAACGTCATCAACAACGAACGCCTCAAGCACATCGGTCTCACCGATCCGCTCACAGGCGTCAACAATCGGCGCTACATCGAGCGTCGGCTGCGCGAGGAGATCGGCCGCTCACGGCGGCAGGGTTACGGCTTGTCGTGCATGTATGTCGACATTGACCACTTCAAGCAGATTAACGACCGCATCGGGCACCAGGCCGGCGACGAGGTACTGCGGGAGGTGGCGGGACGCATCAAGGCGGAGCTGCGCTTGTCCGACGCGCTTGGGCGCTTCGGCGGGGAAGAATTCGTCGTGCTGCTGATCGATACCGAACTGCCGGAGGCGAGCATCGTTGCCGAACGCATTCGCCAGGGCGTTGCCGAACCGGCAGTCGTGCTGAGCGATGGGACGTCCCTCAACGTGACGGTCTCGATAGGCGTCGCTGCATTGGGAATGGAAACGGCAGGAGAATCCGTTGACGGCGCGGCACAAGGCTTCGTCGCGCGCGCCGACCATGCCTTGTACGCCGCAAAACAAAACGGCCGCAACAGGGTCGTTGCGGCCGATTGAGAAGGAACTGCGAAGGCGCTCAGGACTTCGCGGCTTGCGCCTTCTCTTCCTGCAAGCGTTCGAATTTCGCCTGCAGTTCTTCCTTCGTTTCGCGCCATGCGGGATTGAAGGGAATGCAGCTTACCGGG